>JAFGGD010000033.1 GCA_016930695.1 Candidatus Eisenbacteria bacterium | reverse complement strand
CGCCTCGCAGCCCGCGGACCGGCGCCGCAGCAGGATTCTCTCCCGCCCCGCGGGGACTAGAAGTCGGCCGCCAATGTAAAGAAGTGTTGCGACGCGCCCAGCGTTCTCTGGAAGTCGGTCCTCTGCCCCCAATCCCAGCGCAGAATGAAGATCCCCAGATTCACTCGAGCGCCGAACCCATAGGCGAAGGCGTAGGCGTTCTCCACCCTCCCCGTGACCAGGTCGATCGGGCGGTTCTGCATCGGCGCCAGCTCGCTCCCGTCGCCATACCAACCCGCCGCTCCATCGACGAAGAAGACGCCGTTGATGCTCCGGAGATCGAGCGGCAGAGGCCAGCCGAAACGGAGCCTCTCGATCAGCGGGTAACGGAACTCCAGATTCACCATGCCGACGCGGGTGGCGCGCAGATCGCCGTAGTCGATTCCCCGGAAGGTGTAGGGTCCGCCGATCCGGAAGAACTGCAGATCCCTCCCGACGCTGGTGCCGACGAGCATCCTCCCGGCGAAACTGTATCGCCGGCGGATGTTCCAATATTTCCGCGCGTCCAGGATTCCCGTGCCGAAGGACAGGTCGCCGAAGGCATAGTCGAGGGAGAGCCGGGAACGGCCGCCGTTGATCGGCCCCGTCGATCCGTAGATCACGTTGTCCGTCACGTAAGAGACGAAGGGTTGGGCGAAGTACTTGGGGTCCTCGCGGACCTCCTCGTAGGCGTCGCCGTAGAAAGACGTCCGAAAAACGGAACTCGTGATCGACTCGCCGCGGACCCCGAAATCGAAACGGGCGTACTTGGAGAAGGGGCGGCTCACCATGAGCTGCAGGCCCCTGTAGATCTGGCTCTCGAATTCCGCCTCCGACTCGGCGGTGTAGATGTAGTAGTCGTTCCGGTACTGGAAGAGCGCCACGGCCCAGTTCATCCGGTTCTCCAGATTGGTGTAGGAGAAGAAGAGGTCCGCGTCGCTGAGCGATCCGTAGATCCCGGCGGCGAAAGTGAGGTTGTGGTTGCCGAGTATATCGCTGAAGGAGATGGCGCTCTGCCCCAGGAACCCCACGTTGGAGGCGAAGGCGGCGCCTCCGAAGAGGAAGTCCTGGGAGAAACGCGTTTTATACTCCCTGTCCTGAAAATCCGCGGTGTCCGGCAGGGCGTCCACGCCGTCGGCGTTCCGGATGTGATCCTTCAGTTCTTCCGGCTCGGGCGCTTCCCCTTCCGGATAGAAGGAACGAAGATCGACGAGCTTCTCCGGGGCCGGCTCGGTGCCGGGGGCGATCCCCATCGTCCCCGCGTCGTTCCGGACGGGGGACGCGGCAGACGGCTCCGCGTCCGGTCCGCCCGAGAAGGCGACCACCGGCGGAAGCGGGGCGGTGGGATCCGGCGCGAGCGCGGCGATCCGCGGCGGTTCCGATTCGCCGAGCGTCTCTTTCCGGCGGAAGGGAACGTGCTTTAATCGCAAAGGATCGCTCAGGTCGTACAGATCCCAGCGCCCGCCCGAGAAGGCGGAGAAGACCAGCGTCTCCCCGTTCCGGGAGAAACTGATCGGCGACGACTCGGGGATGATCCCGGTCACGCCGGTTAGGATATTGGTGAGCTGGTAGGCGTCGCCCGTTTTCAGCTCCATGGAAAAAACGTTGGAGATCCCGCTCCGATCGGAAACGAACAGGATCTCCTCGCCGCCCGGTGCCCACTGCGGGGCGATGTTCTTCCCCGGCATGTTCGGGAGCACGTCGACGCGCCCGGTGGCGATATCGTAGAGAGCGATCTTGTATCCTTCGAAGACGAGCCGCTCGAAGTCGGTTCCCTCCCCGCGGTCGGTGGTGAAAGCGATGGTCTTTCCGTCGGGGGACCACGCCGGATCCCGGCAGGTGTACCGGTCGTCGGTGAGCCGCGTCAGCTCCTTCCCGTCGGCCCGAACGGTGAACAGGTTCGACCGCCCTCCCTCGAGAACGGTGAAGACAAGGCGCGTGCCGTCGGGGGACCAGGAAGGGGAGAGCACGCCGTCGAACTCTTCCATCTCCAACTTGCGGTGCACCCGGCGGCGGTCCATGTCGTAGATGTAGATCGCGTCGTGCCCCCCCACCTTCGCCGGGAATGCGAGGTAACGCTCGTCCGGCGACCAGGAGATGGCGGTGTTGAAGAAGCGGAGCGATTCGAAGCTCCCGGTCCGTTCCCCTTCGATCAGCTTCTCCGCCCGGCCGTCGTCGGAAACGGGGGAGACGTAGAGGCTGGAGTACATGTCCCTGTCGGAGATGAACGCCACCCGCTCGCCGCTCGGCGACACGGCCGGAACGAGATTGAGAGAGCCCCGGTCCGTCTCCGGGCTGGTGATGGGACGGGCGAACTTGTCCGGCTTGGCGTAGTCGACGATCTGGGGAAGATAGGTGCGGCGCACCTCCTCGAGCCACTCTTCGGAAAACTTCTTCAGCGAAATGCCGAGCACCGCCTGGAAGGCGCGGTCCACGCCGCCCACCCTCGGGGTGCTCCGGAGGATCTCGCCGATCTTCTCGTCGCCGTACTTGCGGGCGAGAAAATTCATGATCGATTGGCCGAAACGATAAACCCGGATGTCGTAGACCCGGGAAAGGTCTTCGATGGAGAGGAGGTAGCCCTGCAGGGCGGCGTCCCGCATCCACATCTCGGTGTGCCGGTCCACCTCGCCGATGGAGAGGTACTCCGCCATCCCCTCCATGAACCAGAGGGGCGGCGAGAAGCCGACCGTGTTGGCGAGCATGCTCCCGCCGTCGCCGTAGAGGATGTCGAGCTGGAATGCGTGAACCATCTCGTGGGTGACCACGTGTTCCATCTCGGCGTAAGACCCCGTGAAGGGGATGGTGAGCCGGCGCTTGGCCAGATCGGTCATCCCGCCGGTCCCCTCGCCGACCTGCGAGGGCGTCACGTTGGTCTGTTGAAAATGGGAATGGGAGGCGTACAGAATGAGCGGGATCGGCTTGTCGAAGTTGTACCCCAAAACCTGGGAGAGGCGCGCGTAGGAACGCTCCGCCATGCGCGCCACGTCCCGCACCGCCTCGCGCTCCGATTCGTAATAATAGATCTCGAAGTGTTCCGTCTCGAGAACGCGCCAGCCGAAATCGCTGTACTGGACCTTGTTCTTGCCGAAGTACTGCGCCCGAGCATCGCCGGCGGCGAGGGCGAGCAGCAGAAGCGCGGCGAGCGGGGCGAGGAACACGGCCGCTTTTCGCGTGGGGATCGTCATGGCCTTTCTCTCCGGGGGGTGGTCATCCGCGGGGAGCCGCCTTCCCGGCGGTACCCGGGAACCGATTGTTTTTCTTGAGGATAATATACCCGGATTCGGCGGGGCCCGCAACGGCGCGGCGAAACCCTATTCCAGATAGCTCTTCCGCCGCCGCCAGGGCTCCTGGCCGGTGAAACCGACCACGACGCGGGTGTAGCTTTCCTCGAGACCGTTCCGATCTTGGTCGCCGATCCGACCGTACTCGACGGCGAGATCGCAGATCCCCGCGCCGCCCCCGAGAGAGAAGCCGGTCCCGCAGGTGACCGCCCACCGGTCGATCCGATTCCCCTCCCGGTCGCCGTACATCAAAGGATCGACGCGGAACCCCGCCCGAAGGGGGAGGCGGACGAACCAAGGATCGTTCCGGTCCGGCATTCTCTCCAGGCCGATGGCGAAAGAGGCGACATCCCGATAACCGCCGAGCGCGGCCACCGTGTCCTTTACGCTTTCCCAAGAAGAGAGGGCGTACTCGGCGCCGGCGGTCCAACGCTCGTCGAAACGCCAGGAGAGACCCGCGCCGAAGCGGGGCGCCACTTCGATCCGCGCCCGCTCCCCGCTCACCGTCCCGGAGAGCCCTTCCCTCTGCCGGTCCACGCGGAGGCGGACCTCTTGGGACCAGGTGAAGCCCAGGCTGCCCGACCGGCCGAGGGGGAGAAGTACGCCGACGGCGCCGCCGGTCCCGTCGCCGCCGATAAGGAAACGCTCGCGGGTGTCGCGGATGTCCGAATCGGCGAAGTCCAGGTCGTAGTCTTCCTCGATGCTCAGGAAATAGGTGTCCAGGCGGAGCCCGATCCGCACGTCGCGGAAAAGCCGGAACGCCGCCACGGCGGGGACGCGAAACACGCTGCCGTGGCGTTCGAAGAGGGTGGTGTAGTCCACCGGGTCGTCGAAGGTCTCGAGACGGATTTTCTCGGTCCCCATGTCCTGCAGCTCGTGATAGCCGAGGCCGAGGGCGAGCCGATCGCCGATGGGAATCAAAAACTCGAAGAGAGGGAAACCGCTGGAGTTGTATGTGTGTTCCCCCTCGCCGCTCCGCGCGTGCCTGCGCTCGGCGTGATAGAGGATGTTCATGGAGACGCGGTTCATCCCCGCGGCGAGGGCGGGGTTGGAGAGGGAGAGGCGGGACGTGTCGGCGAGCGCCGTCTCCAGGGCGCCCATCGCCCAGGCCCGCACGTGAACCGGACGGATGCCGACGCCGAGTGCGTTGGAGGCGAACTGCGAGTCCGCCGCGGCGCGCCCCGCCGGCAGCAAGGCGCAGAGAAGGAGAAGGCACGAAAGGAGAGACGGAAGGCGGCGCACGGCTAGTCCTCCTCCGGGCGGAGAGGCGTGTAGAGGATCCGCAGCCTGGGCGGGTACGCCCCCTCGCGGGAGAAGAAGACGGCGTGTCTGTCCCGGCCCCGATCGGTGTCCGGCCGGACCAGAACCGCCGGGTTCCTCTCGCCGCCGGTGATCCACGTGCGCGCAAGGTCGGTGAGTTCGATCTCCACCGTGTCCCCCGGCTCGGAGGGGCCGATCGCCTTCTCGTCGTCATAGATGACGGCGCTGATGGCGATGGAGTCGCTCTCCAGCTCGTCGTTCAGCACGCGAAGCGCGTTCATCACGAGCAGGCTCTCCTCCTCGATCTCCGTCCGCGCCACCGTCAGCACCAACTCCGCGCGATTGATGGTGACGTCGCCGAGGGAATCGGGGAAGAGAAACTGAAAGATCGCCTGGTTGGTGACCGCTTCGCGCTGCCCGACGAGGAGCGTGTCCGACGTTTCGTTCTCCACCACATAGGAGGCGGGGTCGAACTTGAAGGCGTAGAAGCGGTCGAGGGAGAGGTTGCGCGTCACGGTCGTGTCGGCGCCGAGGGTGTCCCTGTAGGTGAGCAGAAGACGGAACGGTTCGCCGGGGGACGCGGTGTCCGCCTCCATCGACGGGAAGCGGAGGAGGGATTCTTCATCGCCGATCGGCGAGAGGAGCAGCCCGTTGTTGCCGGCGGAGGAGTCGATCCAACCGCGCGCCCACTCGAGGGGGAGCGCCGCGTCGATTCCGCCAGCGAAGATCACGTCGAAATCGTCCGCCGTCTCCAAGGTCTCCGTCTCGGATTTTTCCGTCCAATCCTCCAGGATCCGGCCGATCCGCACCTCGCCGGCGCCGTCCCCGGGCGACCAGGGGATGCCGGTGAGGCGCGCCTCGACCAGGCTGTCCGTCGGCTCGTTGAATCCGGAAAGGCTGAAATAGACCGCCGCGCGGTATCCGAACTTGCGGCGCCGGCCGACCAGCAGGTCGGGCTGCTCGCCCGGCTCGAGGCTCGCCTCGAAATAGGTGTCCGCCGTCAAATCCCTGAGGACGATCGACCGCGGCATAGCGGTGGACCGGTTGTCCACCAGCCCGGAGCCGACCAGCGTGTCCGCGTCCTTCGTTCCGCAGGAGAGAAGCGGGAGCGCGAGAAGCGCCGCGAGGCAAAATGTCCGTTTCACCATATCCTTCGCCGATCCATGGGGTGTAAATCGGGGCTCATCTTAGTCAACCCCGGGGGGAGGGTCAAGGTCCGCCGCGCGCGAAAAGAGTTCCGTGGCGGGCGCGAATCGGGTATGAACGGAGATCGGGAGGGAAGCATGAGCGGCGTTTCCATGAAGACGGGCGGCCTTTTCGATCGGATCGGGTGGCTGCTGCTCCTCTTCCCATTCCTCTTTCTCCTCTGGACCGCCCGGCCGGATCTGGAGGGAGGGGACTCGGCGGAACTGGTGACGGCGGCGCACACCCTCGGCATTCCCCACGCCACCGGTTATCCGCTCTATGTCTGGCTCGGACGAATCGCCATACTCCTTTTCGGCTCCGACCCGGCGCGCGCGATGAACCTCCTCTCGGCGCTTCTGGGCGCGGGCGCGATCCTGGTCGCCGCCCTGGCGGCGCGGGAGGCGACGGGCGACATCCTCGCCGGAGCGGTCGCCCTGGCCGGGCTCGCCCTGGCGCGACCTTTCTGGCACGTGGCGTCCCTGGCGGAGGTGTACACCCTCCATCACCTGCTCCTGGCGGCGACGCTTTTCTTCCTCTTCCGCTGGAGAAGAACCGGCGGGGAGCGATTCCTCTGGCTCGCGGTGTGGGCCGCCGGGCTCGACGCCTCCCACCACGGGTCCGCCCTCCTCTTCGCCCCGGGATACGCCCTCTTCGTGATCGCGCACCGGAGGCTACTCCCCTCCCTCCCGCGGCTCGCCGCGCCCCTTCTCCTCCTCCCCCTCGCCTTCACCGTCTATCTGCACCTTCCGATACGGAACGGCGCCGATCCCGCGGTGAACGCCTTCCGGGACATCCAGGAAAAGGTGGATCTGGGCCTGCTCGATAAAGAGAGCGCCGGCGATTCCTTCGGCGATCGTTTTCTCTTCAAGCTTCGCGGCGCCGGCCCGGGCCGCAAGCTCACCTGGTTCGACGACACGGCCCGGGAGAACGCGGCGGGGTTCCCCGATTACTTCCGGAGGACCGCCGGCGCTTTCCTTCTCCCCATCGGCCTCTCGGGGCTCCTCTGGGGCGCGGCGCGGCGGGGGCGCTCCGCGGCGCTTCTTCTGCTCTACTGCTTCCTGGCGAACACGCTCTTCTATGTCAATTTCCGCACCATGGACCTGGAGGATTTCGTTCTCCCCTCCACCCTCTTCCTCCTTCTCGGCGGTTCCCTGCTCCTGGCGGACCTGCGGCGTCTCGCGCCCCGGACGGGCGCGGCGTCCTTCGTACTCCCCCTCCTGCTCGTCGCCCTCGCCGCCGGCAACGGGGCGGACCTGGCGCGGCGGGCGGAGCGTATAAACGGATACGTCCACAGCCGGACGATCCTGGAGACCGAGCGACGGCTACTCGCCGAGGACCTGCCCGAAGGGGCCCACATCTGCCTTCCGTGGGGAAGGGCGATGGCGGTCGTCTATCTGCAGGCGGTCGAGGGAATCCGGACCGACATCACGGTCCACCACCTCGCGCGCCGCGAGTACGACCGGGTGATCGAAGAGTACGGGGGCCGGGTCCCCCTCTATGTGGAGGACATCTCGGCGGAGACACGGCGCGCCTGGCGGGTCGTCCCGGAGGCGGGGCTTTTCCGGATCGAGCCAAAAGGAGAGCGGAAATCGCGTTGACCGACTCACAACTCCCTGGTATCTTACAAGATACGCAGGAACGCCCGGAGGCGCGCGCCCCGGGCATCCCGAGGGGAAAACGTGCGCGAGCAAGGGCATCGTAAAGAGCGGAGAGGAGGGACGGATCACCGGCGCGGCGCCTTCGCCGTTTTTCTTCTGCTTCTGCCGGCGCTCCTCTCCGGTTGCTCGCGGAAACCCTCGACGCCTCCCAACGTCCTCCTCATCACGATCGACACGCTCCGTTCCGATCGGGTCGGCGCCTACGGGGGCGCGTCGACGCGCACCCCGGCCATCGACCGGCTCGCTCGGGAAGGAACCCTTTTCACGGAAGCCTACAGCTCCATTCCGATCACCCTCCCCTCCCACACGTCGATCCTCACCGGCCTCTACCCGCGGACGCACGGCGTGCTGAGCCACGGCTTCACCCTCGACGACGAACACCGCACCCTCGCGCAGATTCTCAAGGAGAACGGCTATCAAACCGCCGCCTTCGTCTCGAGCCACGTGCTGGACGACAAGTACGGCCTCGCCCGGGGGTTCGACATCTACTGGGAGCGCTACAACTACGGGCTGCAGCGGATCAACGCGCTCTTGAGCCAGGAGGGGCAGGACGTGCAGGTGTGGGCCCTCTCCGATTACATCCGCGACGAACTCAAGGAGCCCTATTTCCTCTGGGTGCATTGGTTCTTCCCGCATAAACCTTACGAGCCGCCGCCGCCGATGGAACGCCTCTACGACCCGGACCCGTCGAGCGACCTCCGGGCGGACGTGCCGACGCTGGAGCGCGTTTGGCTGGGGGATCTGGCGCTGAACGAGCCGATGATCGAGCGCTTCCGCAGCCTCTACGACGGCGAGGTCTCCTTCACCGATCTCCAGTTGGACAGGGTGCTCGACCGTCTCCGGGAGCGCGGCGTGCTCGACCACACGCTCGTCTTCTTCACCGCCGACCACGGCGAGGTGCTCTACGAACACGACCGCTACTTCGGTCACGACATCATGCTCTACGACCAGTCGATCCGGGTGCCGTTGATCGTGCGCGCCCCGGGCACGGCGCCGGCGGGAGCCCTCTCCGGAACGACCGTACGGAACATCGATCTGGCGCCGACGATCCTGGACCTTCTCTCGATCCCGCCGGAGAAATACCCGATGGAGGGACGTTCGTTCGCCCCTTCGCTCCGCGGCGAAACCCAGGAGGAGGCGCCGGTCTTCGCCGAGGTTTATCCGCCCAAACAGGACTGGAAATCGCTCCCGCGTCACGCCGTCCGTTACGGCGGCTGGAAGTGGATCACCGTCGACGGAGAGGAGGGGGGCCTTCTCTACGACATGGACGCCGACCCGGCGGAGCAAGAGGATCGATCAGGCCGAGACCCGGAGAGCCTCGCGCGGATGGCCGATATGCTGAATGCATGGATGATTCAGGAGGGAGGCGCCGCGACGGGCTTCCCCGAGCTGAGCGAGGAAGAGATGGAACGCCTCCGATCGCTCGGATACATCGGGAGCGGGGACTGAAGATGAGCGCGCCACTGGACAAACCGACCATCTCCTTCTTCTTCCCCGCCTGCAACGAGCAGGACACGGTGGAGGAGTTGGCCCGGAGGGCGGACCGCGTGCTTCGCGACCTCGCCTCCGACTACGAGGTGATCATCGTCGACGACGGATCCACCGACCGGACGCCGGAGATCGCCGATCGTCTCGCCCGGGAGAACCGCCGGATCCGGGTGATCCGGCACCCCGTCAACCGGGGTTACGGGCTGGCGCTCCGGAGCGGATTCGAATCGGCGCGATTCGACCTGATCTTCTACACGGACGGGGACCTGCAGTTCGACGTGGCGGAACTCTCTCGGCTGATCCCGCTCATCCGCGACGCGGACATCGTCTCCGCCTACAAAATCCGACGGATGGACGGCTGGGAACGGAAGGCGGTCTCCTGGGTCTACAACACGGCGCTCCGGGTCTTCTTCGGGCTCCCGCTGCGGGACGTGAACTGCGGGTTCAAGCTGTACCGACGCGAGGTGTTCGAAGCGTTCACCCTCTCCTCCACGCGCGGGCTGATCGACGCGGAAGTGCTTCTCAAGGCCCGCAAGGCGGGATTCCGCATCGTCCAGGTCGGCGTGACCCATTTCCGGCGCCGCGCCGGCGGCAGCCGGTACCGGATCCGGGAAATCGTAATGACCATGCTCCAGATGGCCCGGCTCTGGAGGGAACTTTACCTGTCATGATCCCATCCCTCCTCGGGAACGGCGGGCGCGGGCGTGGCGAACGGATCGCCCTCCTCTTCCTGGCGCTCGTCGCGCTTCTCTTTTTCCGGGACGTCCTCTTCGGCCCGAACGCCCTGGTGACGAGCAACATGTCCCGCTGGCTCCCCTGGCGCGCGACGGCGACGTTGGAACGCCAAGCCCGGCCTTCCTTCCGGGACGACGCGGCGGAAACCTATTACCCGCGACGCCATCTCTCCGCCGAAGAGCTGGAGGCCGGGCGCGTCCCGCTCTGGAACCGCTACATTCTGTGCGGCACCCCCCATCTGGCCGACTTCCAGTCCTGCGTGTTCCACCCGTTGAACCTGCTCCTCTACCGCATCGACCACCGGTGGGCGATGGGAGCGTTCGTCGTCTTCCATCTCCTGCTGGGCGCGTTCTTCCTCTTTCTGCTGTCGCGACGTCTCGGCGTGGGGAACGCCGGCGCCACGGTGGGCGGGCTCTCCTTTCTGTTCAACGCTTACTTCGCCACCTATCTCGGGCACCCGCCCCACATCTCGACGGGGTGCTGGCTTCCGGCGCTCCTGCTCCTCGCCCGGCGGCAGGTGAGGCGGGGGTGGACCCCCCTCCTCCCCCTCGCCGCGGCCCTCACCATCCTCGGCGGCTTTCCGCAGACAATACTTTATGTGTTCACGATCAGTTCCGCATTCGCCCTGGTCGAGTGGGGAGGGCTCCCCCGGCCGGAGCGGCGGCGCGGCGCGTTCCGGATCGCGGCGCTGGGACTCCTGATCGCCGTCGGCGCCGGAATCACTCTCTTTCAGATCCTCCCCACCGCCGAGTTGGGCGGTCTCTCGGAGCGCCGGAACATCCCGGTGGAGGAGATTCTCCGGGACCATCAGCCGCGCCCCTGGTCGATGATCCGCGCGGTCCTTCCCGACTTCTTCGGCAACCCGGTGGACGAAAACTACTGGATCGTCCCCTACCAGGGGGCGCTTCCCCATCCCTCCGACGTCGGGTGGATCGGCTACGGCGGGGTGCTCCCCCTCCTGCTCGCGGGGGCGGCGCTCCTCTTCCGAAGACGGCGGGAGACGATCTTCTTCGGCGCCGTGGCCGCCTTCTCCTTGGCGCTCGCTTTTTCGCCCCACCTCTTCCGCCTCTTCCACCGGCTCGTCCCCTTCGCGCGCTTCAGCGCCGAACTGCATCGCCTCCAGTTCCCCTTCCTCTTCTCCGTCGCGGTACTCGCGGGATTCGGGTTCGACGCGATCGCCGAGCGGCTCGCCGGCGCCAATCGTCGCCGGGTGATCGCCTACATCGCGGCCTGGATGCTGGCGGCACCCCTCTTGGCGGCGGCGACCGGCATCTGGGGCGGTGCGATGCGCCGCGACGCCCGGGAGCGAATGTTCCGGGTCGAGCTGAGTTCGATCCGGCCCGCCGTGGTTCCGCCGCACGCCCGCATTTGGCTCGAGGGACGTTCGGAGGAGGAATGGGCGGCGCACCAGTGGAAGGTGGCGTTCCGTTTCGGCGCGATCGTCCTCGCCGGCGGGGCGGCGCTTCTTTTAATCGGTAAGCGCGGGCGGGCGGGCCGCGCGGCGGCGGCGGCGGCGATCCTGATCGTACTCGCGGACGGCTGGACCTTCGCCCGGGTCTACTACACGCCCCAGCCCCGGGATGAGATCTTCGCCGATCACCCCTCGCTCCAAACCCTGCGGGCGGAGGAGGAAGAGCCCTTCCGCGTCTCCCGCTTCACGCGGGAGTACATGCTTCCCTCCAACACGGGCCTCCCTTACGGGATCGAAGATCTGGGCGGCGTGAACGCCCTTCTCCCCGCCCATTACGCCCGCGTCTTCGAGGCGATCGATCCGAACCTCTTCCCCGACGGAAGGCGGATCACCGCTTTCCATCACCCGTCGGACCTCTTCCTTCCCTTGTGGGATCTTTTGAACCTAAAATACATATTGGTGCCCGATCGCTACGAGCCGGCGAACGGGCCGGCGAGGAATTGGGAGGAGGCGCTGGAGGGAAGCGATCGTTTCCGCGTTTTGCGGCGGCCTCCCCTCACGCTCCTCGAAAACACGCGTGTCCTGCCGAGAGCCTTTCTGCGCCACGACTGGGTGGTGGAGAAGAACCGCGGCGAGATCCTGCGGCGGATCACGGTGCCCGGTTTCGACCCGCGCGGCCCCCTCTTCATCGAGGAGGATCCGGCGATCCCGCGGGGGACGGCGCCGGAGTTGCCGGAGGATCTCTGCGAAGTGATCCGGCGGGAGGGCCCGGACGTCACGCTCCGCGCCCGCTCCGGAGAAGCCGGGCTTCTCTTCCTGAGCGAGACCGACTTCCCCGGCTGGGAAGCGGCGGTGGACGGCGTTCCGGCGCCGATCCTGCGGGCCGACTACGCCTTCCGGGCGGTGGCGATCCCGGCCGGGGAACACGAGGTATCGTTTCGATACCGGCCCCGGTCTTTCCGGCGGGGCGTGATCGGCTCGGCGCTCTTCGCGGCTCTTTATCTTGTCCTCGTCGCGGTCGCCGCCCGGCGCCGCCTTCCGGCGAGGCGGGACGCGCTTCCGCGTTGACAAAAAGGCTCCTCTCCCCCTATCCTCTCTTTTTCCGGCGCGAAGACATGGGCATTGCCGGTGTAGCTCAGTTGGTTAGAGCAGCGGAATCATAATCCGCGTGTCCGGGGTTCGAGTCCCTGCACCGGCACTTCTTCCTTTCCTCTCGCGCGACGAGATCCCCGCCGTGGACGCCATCGACCGCATGATTCGCACCGTCCGGGACCGGTCGCTCTTCCGGCGCGAAGACGCGCTTCTGCTCGCCCTCTCCGGCGGCCCCGATTCGACCTGCCTCCTCCACATGCTCGTTCGGATCCGGGACGCATGGGGGCTTCGGCTCTCCGCTTTTCACGTCAATCACGGGTTGCGCGACGATGAGTCGGACGAAGACGAGCGTTTCGTCCGCGACGACTGCGCCCGCCTCGGCGTCCCTTTCCGGAGCGCGCGCGTGCCGATCCGCGCCGCCGAAAAAGCGGCGGGGCTTTCCCTCCAAGAGAGGGCGCGCGGCTTGCGCGCCGCCGCGCTCATCGGCGCGATGAAGGAGGAGAAGGCGGACCGCATCGTCACGGGCCACAACAGGGACGACCGGGTGGAGACCGTGCTCTACCACCTCTTCCGGGGCTCCGGGCCGAGGGGACTCGCCGGGATTCCCCACCGCTCCGGGCCTTTCGTGAGACCGCTGCTCGATCTCCCCCGCGCCGCGATCGAGGAGTGGCTCGCCCGGGAGGGGATCCCCTCCCGCGTCGATCGAACCAACCTGCGGGCGGTGTACGATCGGAACAGGATCCGCCTGGAGCTGATTCCGGCGGCGGAGAGGCTTCTGGGACGTTCGGTGGCGGGACCGATCGCGTGGAGCGCCGAGATTCTGGCGGAAGTGGACGACTACCTGCGGCGCGAGGCGGAGCGTTGGATCGAACGCCGCGGCGTGGTTTCGCCCGAAGGCGCCGTTCAAGCTCCCGCCGGCCTTCTCGCGGAAGCGCACCCCGCCCTCGGCGCGGAGATCCTCCGTCGCCTCGCCGCCCTCGGCGCGGGAGGCGAGGGAACGCGGATCCGCCGGGGAACGACACGCCGTCTCCTCGCCCTCGCCGCCGCCGAGAGGGACGGATCCCTTCGCATCCCCGGCGGGCTCACGGCGCGCGTCGAAGGGGATCGTCTCTTCTTCGTGACGACCGCCGCGCCCTCCGCCCCCTACGAAATGGATGTTGAGATCGACCGTCCCGTTCCTCTTCCCGACGGCCGCACGCTTCTCTGCCGCATCGAGACGCTCCCCGAGGGAATGGGAGAGCGCGGCGAACCGGAGCCGGGGGAGAGCGCGGCCGCCCTCTCGGCGCGCCTCGACGCGGACCGCGCGGCGTTCCCTCTCCTCGTGCGGAATCGCCGCCCCGGCGACCGCTTCCGCCCCCTCGGCGCGCCCGGCGGGCGGAAGCTGCAGGACCTCTTCACGGACAGGAAAGTCCCCCGCCACGCCAGGGACGACGTCCCCCTCCTCGTCGACCGCGAGGGGATCCTCTGGGCGGCGGGCGTGGAGATCGCCGACCGAGCGCGGTTAACTCGATCGACGACAAAGATCTTGACGGTTGCAATTCTCCCCGTGCCGAACGATACTTAAGCCGGATCGGGAAACCTCTTTCCGTTTCGACCGCGGCCGGCGCGCCGCGAGCCGAATCGGGTCCCGGCCGGTGGCGCGGCCCTCCGCCCGCCTTCTTTGACACGTACACCTTCGACCCGGGAACGAGTCACGAAAAGATGATCCGACGATTGCTCGACATTCCGCCCACGGACCGAAAAGGTCCGGGACGCTCCTTTTTCCAAAGCGACGGGGATCCCCCCCGCGAAAACGGGCCGGACCACCGCCCCGGCAGGGGCGGCCGCGACCCGCGCAGGGAAACCCCCCGCATCAACCGGGGGATGCGCAGCCTCGCCCTCTGGGTGATCCTCCTCCTCCTCCTCCTCACGATGTACCGGATGTGGCAAAACGCCCGCTCCCCGGAGACGGAGATCAGCTACACCCGTTTCATCCACGAGGTGGAGGCGGGGAACATCGCCTCGGTGCTGATCGTGGAGAAGGAGGTGAAGGGCTCCTTCAACGAGCCGGCGCTGATCTCCCGCGGCGAGGGTCTACCGCAAAAAGAAACGCTCGATTTCAAGGTCTGGCTCCCGTCCGTGGATCCGGAGCTGCCGAAAACGATATGGGAGGACAATCCGAACGCGGCGATCCGCTCCCGCCCGATCGGGATGAACTGGATCTCCATGCTCCTCTCTTGGCTGCCGATTTTGCTCATCCTCGGCATTTGGATCTTCATCGTCCGCCAGATGCAGACCGGCGGGAACAAGGCATTCAGCTTCGGCAAGAGCCGGGCGCGGCTCCTCACGGCGGACCGCCCCAAGATCACGTTTAACGACGTGGCGGGCGCGGTGGAGGCGAAGGAGGAGCTGCGGGAGATCATCGATTTTCTGCGCCGGCCCGAGAAGTTCCAGAAGCTGGGCGGCAAGATCCCCAAGGGAGCGCTGCTTCTCGGCCAACCCGGGACGGGGAAGACGCTCCTCGCCAAGGCCGTGGCCGGCGAGGCGGAGGTTCCCTTCTTCTCCATGAGCGGCTCCGATTTCGTGGAGATGTTCGTCGGCGTCGGCGCCTCCCGCGTGCGGGACCTCTTCGAACAGGGGAAGCGGAGCGCGCCCTGCATCATCTTCATCGACGAGATCGACGCGGTGGGCCGGCACCGGGGCGCCGGCCTCGGCGGCGGCCACGACGAGCGGGAACAGACGCTGAACCAGCTCCTGGTCGAGATGGACGGCTTCGAGTCGAAGGAGGGGGTGATCCTGATCGCCGCCACCAACCGGCCCGACGTGCTCGACCCGGCGCTCCTCCGGCCGGGGCGCTTCGACCGGCAGATCGTGGTGGACATGCCGGACGTGGCGGGTCGCGAGGGGATCCTGAAAGTTCACACAAGAAAGATCCCTCTCGGTCCGGACGTCTCCCTCCCCGTGCTCGCCCGCGGCACGCCGGGCCTCTCGGGCGCGGACATCGCCAACCTGGTGAACGAGGCGGCGCTCCTCGCCGCGCGCCGCAACCGGGACAAGGTGAGAATGACCGACTTCGAGGAGTCGAAGGACAAGGTGATGATGGGGATGGAGCGGAAATCGCTCATCCTCAGCGACGAGGAGAAGAAGGGGACCGCCTATCACGAGGCGGGGCATGCGCTCCTCGCCTTCCTCCTGCCGAACGCCGACCCGCTCCACAAGGTTTCGATCATTCCGAGGGGACAGGCGCTGGGAGTCACCCACCTGCTGCCGATGGACGAGAAGCACAAGTGGAGCAAGGAGTACTGCCTGGACGTGGTGGCGCTCAGCATGGGCGGCCGGGCGGCGGAGATCCTGATTTTCAACGAGCTGACCACCGGCGCGCGGGACGACATCGAGAAGTCGACCACGTTGGCGCGCAAGATGGTCTGCGAGTGGGGTATGAGCGAGAAGCTCGGCCCGCTCACATTCGGGCAAAAGGAAGAGCAGATCTTCCTCGGCCGCGAAATCGCCCGCCACCGCGATTACTCGGAGAAAACCGCCGTCGCCATCGACGAGGAAATCCGGGGAATCGTGGACGCCCAGTTCGAGCGGGCGAAACGGCTCCTCGAGGAGAACCGGGAGATGCTGGTCCGAATCGCGGAGACGCTCCGGGAGAGGGAGGTGCTGGACGGCGAGGAGATCGCCCAGCTGGTTCGCGGCGAAGAACTCGATCCCCCGCCTCCCGCCGAATACGGCGGGCGTTCCACCACGCCGGAGAAGCCGCGAGACGAAGGCGCCCCGGCCGACGGAACCGCCGACGAAGAGGCGTCCGAACCGGGGGAGGCCGAGCCCGGGAATCACGCCGAACCGACCGCTTGATGGAGGACGGACCGTGATTCACCTCCGTCCGATCCGCGCCGCCGCGCCGGCCGACGTCGTGCCGCCCCCGGCCGGCTTTTCCTTCGGTCCGCGCTGGTGGAAGCTCTGGCGACTCGAACCGGAAGCGCGGCGCGTCCTCTTCCCCTACATGGAGGAGAGGGGGATGCGGCCCCGCGCCGTCGGCGATGACGCCCTCCTCTTTCTCTCCGATTCCGAATCGATCCTGATCCTCGCCGAACGGGAGCCCTTCCGCGGACGAATCGAGGAACTCCGCCGGGCGACCCGGCGACTCGACCATACGGCGCGCACGCGCTTCTCCCCCGAAGTGGGCGGCGCGGCGGTCATGGGGATCCTGAACGTCACCCCCGACTCCTTCAGCGACGGCGGCGAGTTCTTCGCCTTCGACCGGGCGGTGGAGCGGGGTGTGCGGCTCGCCGCGGAGGGGGCGGACCTGATCGACGTGGGGGGGGAATCGACGCGGCCCGGCGCCGAGGAGGTGTCGGTGGAGATGGAAACCCGGCGCGTCGTCCCGGTGATCCGGGAGCTGCGCGGCGCGGTGGAAAAGCCGATCTCGGTGGACACGCGGAAGGCGGCGGTGGCGCGCATGGCGGTGAGGGCCGGCGCGACGGTGCTGAACGACGTGACCGGCCTCGCCCACGATCCGAACCTCGCGCGGATCGCCGCCGAGGCGGGCGCGGATTTGGTGCTCAACCACATGCGGGGCACACCGGAAACGATGCAGACGGCGCCGCGATACGACGACGTGGTAACGGAAGTATATGACGATCTCGCCCGCAGCGCGGAGATTGCGATTGCATCCGGCGTGGCGGAGGATAAGATCGTGATCGATCCGGGCATCGGCTTCGGCAAGCGGCTGGAGGACAACCTGGCGCTCCTCCGGCACCTGGGCGAGTTCCGATCCCTGGGTTTCCCGGTCCTCGTCGGACCGTCGCGCAAGTCCTTCATCGGCCATCTTCTCGGTCTTCCGGTGGAGGAGCGGCTCGAGGCGACCCTCGGTGCCTGCGTGGCGGCGGCGCGGAACGGCGCCGATATTCTGCGGGTCCACGACGTGCGCGCCGTGATCCGCGCGGTCCGTACGGCGGAAGCGATCGAGCGTTCGGAGGAGTGATTCGGTGGGCGACCTCCAGTTCCGGATCTACGACGTAATCGACTTCGCCGTGGTCTGGTTCCTACTCTACCGCCTCCTGTTGGTGGTCAAGGGAACCCGCGCCTCCCAGATGTTCGTCGGCCTCGCCCTCATCTACCTGGTCTCCGCGGTGGCGGACGTCTTCCAGCTCACCGGCCTGAACCGGATTTTCTCGAGCCTGAAAACCGTTTGGCTCGTCGGTTTCGTGATCCTCTTCCAGCCCGAACTCAGGCGCGCCCTCTCCCAGGTCGGCCAGGGCAGGATCTTCCGGATCTTCCTGAAGATCGAGGCGATCGAGAGCATGGACGAGATCGCGAAGGCGGTGCAGGTGATGGCCCGCAAGCGGATCGGCGGGCTCATCGTGATCGTCCGTCAGGCGGCGCTCCGCAACATCATCGAAACGGGACACCGCGTCGACGGCAAGGTGACGGCGGAGATGATCGTCACCGTATTCACCAACTACTCGCCCCTCCATGATGGAGCGCTGGTGATTCAGAACGACCGGATCGCCGCCGCCGGCTGCATCCTCCCCCTCTCCCAGGACCGCACCCAGACCGCCAACACCGGCACGCGTCACCGCGCCGCCCTCGGCCTCGCCGAGGAGACCGACGCGATCGTGATCGTCGTCAGCGAGGAGACGGGCGCCATCTCCATCGCCAACCGCGGCGTGATCCGCCGCGTCGCCGACGACAGGGAGTTGGTGGAGCGGGTCACCCGCATCGTGCAGGCGGGAAAGAAGGGCGAAGTGGAGGAGGAGGAAAGCTAGGAAAGAGCCGTCTTCGATCCGTTTCCCGCCCCCCGCCTCGTTCGATCCGCCGCCGGAACGCACCTTCCCTTACGCGATCGCTCCCGCCGGGTGTTTTCCACGAGGAATATTCCATGCTATAATGATTGCGCGCGGCGGTATCCACGGCTTCTTACCTTCCTTCGCCGGTCCGGGAAAAGGACGCGCTTCGCCGCGCCCGGTAAACCGATCACACGGGAGCGACTCATGAAACACGCCTCCTCCCTTCTCCTCTGCGCGGGCTCGACGCTTCTCGTCCTCATCGGCGCCGAACTCGCCCTGCGCGCTCTCGATCTTCCCAAGGCCTATCGCATCCCCAGGCCGGACGACGAATACGCCCGCGCGCTGACGCATGAAAAGTCCTCCATCCCCGGCCTCGCCTACGAGCTGCGCCGCACCGGCGATCTCCCCGGTTCGACGAATCCCCTCGGAATCCGCGACACCGTGGACATCCTCGACAAACCGAGAGGAACGCGGCGGATCGTGTGCCTCGGCGATTCCTTCACTTACGGCCTGGGCGTCGGCGTGACGGAATGCTACGCCAAACGGCTGGAACACCACCTGGGGGGCGTCCCACGCGGCTGGCAGGTTCTGAACCTCGGGGTGGGCGGCTACTGCAGCCGGGACGAGGCGTGCGTCTTCCTGCACAAGATCCCCCTTTTCGATCCCGACCTGGTCATCGTCGGTTATGCGCTGAACGACCCGGACACGGAGAACACCGGCGGCCTGCACAATTTCTTCCGGCACCATCCGGCATCGCACCGGCTCCATCTTTTCCGCCTGGGAAAAGGGGCGCTGCGCCGAATCGGGAAGTGGCGGTGGGGCGGGTACATCCCCTACATGCACCGGGACGAACACTACTGGGGGAGCGTGCGCGAGGCTTTCCGCGTGATGGGGGACTGCGCGGCCCGGCGGGAACTCCCGGTCCTCCTCGTCATTTTCCCGGTGCCGCCCCGAGGAGATCGGGACTGTTGGCAATCCTACCCCTATGAGTGGGTTCACGAGCAGGTGCGGGACGAGGGGCTGAAAAACGCTTTCGACGTGATCGATCTTCTCCCGGTTTTCCGCGCCCACTCCGGCGATTCGCTCCGCTTGAGCGCCGCCGACGCCCACCCTTCGCCTTACGCGCACGATCTCGCGGGAGAGAGAATCGCCAGGACCGTCCTCGAGCGTTTCGACGGCGAACCCGGGCGCGTGAGAGAATAGGGGAAAGCGGCGGGGGTCGGGGGCCGGGCGGGCCGCGCTACTCCGTCAGTCCACCGAAAAGATCACGGCGCCGATCTTCCGTCCAGACGTTGTTTCCCGTGATGTCCTTGTTTTCCGCCAGAGACGGGTCGATCTCCGCGATCCCCACGTGCACGCCGTCCCGCGGAGCGCGCAGGATGATCGATCCGTCCGGGCCGGTGATCTGACTCATCCCGATGAAGTGAAGCTCGCGATCGCCGCGCCGGTCCGATCCGGTCCGGTTGCAGGTCACCGCGAAAACCCGGTTCTCCAGGCAGCGCGTCTTCATCGATTCGGGGCAATAGGGGAGCACCAGATTGGAGGGATGGCAGAGAATGTGGGCGCCCCGTAACGCGAGCAGCCGGGCCACCTCCGGGTAATACCAGTCGAAGCAGACCATGAGGCCCAGTTTCACGCCGCCCGCCTCCACCGGCTCGAACGGCGTGTCCCCGGGCTCGAAGAAGCTCTTTTCGTCCTTAAAGAGCTGCGCCTTCCTGTAAATGTGGCCGGTTCCGTCGGGACGGACGAGAGCCGCCGAGTTGAACGCCCGGTCACCGTCGCGCTCCGCGAAACCGCCCACCACCACCGCCCCCGTTTCCCGGGCGACGCGGGCGAAGCATTGCGCCGTCGGCCCGTCGGGGAAAGGCTCGGCGAAGCGAAGCGTCTCCTCCCGCGACGTGAACAGATAGCCCGTTCCGGCCAGCTCCGGGAGCACGAGAAGATCCGCCCCTTTCGCGTGCTCCCTCGCGATTCTTTCCAAAGCCTCCAGGTTCCTCGCCGTTTCACCGAACTCCGGCGCGAATTGGATGTATCCGACCTGCATTGTCGTTCCTCCCCCTCCGCCATCCTAACGCGCCCGGGCGCAGCTCGCAACGGAAGCCGTTGCAGATCGAGCCGTTGCGACGCGCCCTCCGGCGGCGATCCGCCAGGTGCGCCGCAATCCCCATATTTTTCATCAACTTACGGAACCGAAAGACGCGGTGTTCCCTGGCACGGTCCCTGCTTTTCTTTTGAGCAGAGTGCATCTCGGATGAGCAACCGGGGGAGGACGACTCGGATGAAGCTTCAGAAATATACGGACGGACTCGCGAAGAAAGGCGCCTATGAACCGTCCATCTCCTATTTGATGGACGCGTTTCTCCAGTCCCGTATCGCGACGAAAAACGAATCCAACAGGGATTATTTCGACGAAGACGTCAATGTCTACTTGGCCCTTCTCCTCAATTCCGTCGTCACCGATCGTTTTCATAAGACCGCGTCTCGCTACATCGCCCGCTACAACACCGATCTCACGGAGGTCCTCGATCGAGCGGAGAACCCCTTCATGCGGTACGAGATCTATCGCATGAACGGCGACAACCTGCTCCTCCGGACGGGCCTCTTTCGCCTACCCAAGGAGGGGGACCCGAGCGCCGAGCTGCTCGATCTGATCGAGAGGGGAAGCGCCTATTATCGCTTCGCCTGCTCCTTCACCGAACACATCCCGGAGCGATACCGCCCCCTTTCGGAGGTTCTCGCCAAGCTCGCCTACGATTTCGATAAATACCGCCGGATCCTCCAGCACATGAGGGGCGAGTTCCTCGGCCTGGTCGAGCCGATCACCAATCACGACATCTCGCTCCTCTATGCCGACATGGAAGTGCTCGACAAGAAGAAGAAGATCCAGGAAGCACAGGACACGCTCCTGGACGCCTACCTTACCTTCCAAAGGGCGGGGACGGCGGAAGCGCGCGCCGAGGTGGAGAGGAGTCTGGCGAATCTGCAGAAGCTCGATCCGGGATGCTGGCCCGATCTCGAGCTGGAAACCATCTCGGGCGCGAGCGCCTGACGTTCGGCGCGCACTCGATCGGAAAAAAGAAAAATCCCCACGCCGGTCGTGAGGCCCGTCCCAATTGACCCGACTTTTCCAGGTGGG
The DNA here is from genome assembly GCA_016930695.1 of Candidatus Eisenbacteria bacterium. Lineage (NCBI taxonomy): Bacteria > Candidatus Eiseniibacteriota > Candidatus Eiseniibacteriota bacterium. The sequence goes on along the minus strand of JAFGGD010000033.1, from coordinate 9,140 downwards.
TACCCTCCCGTCTGGCTCGAACCGGCCGCGAAGGCTGGCTCTACCCATGCGGAGTCGGGTTCCCCTTCGGGTACTGTTGGCTCAAATTGAGTACAGGCCTCTCATCCCCGGGTAGGGATTTCAAGATCCTCTCTTTCGTATTTGTTATTCTAGCACCCCCGGAAAGCGCTGTCAATACGTGCCGCGCGAAGGGGCGCGAATAAAGAGCTTCCGCCGTTTTTTCTTCGTGGTTCAATCGTTTTCCGCTCACATGAGCGGATCTTTCACCGGTACCGGAAACCTTTTCTCTCCCTCCCTCGCCACGGCCTCGGCGGGGAGGCCGCTCCGCCCTTGAAAAGAGAATCCGTCGCCGAACAGATACCTTCCCTTGCGCCGTCCGTGCCGTTCTCCAACCGCTCTCCCTATGCTAAAATCACGCCATGACGCGCCTTCTCGTTCTCCCCATCCTTTTCCTGCTCCTCGCCCCCCTCCCGGCCGCCGCCGGCACGGGATCACTTTTTTTCGGTGGGCTCTCCTTCTTCGATCCCGGCGACATGGACGACGCCGCGAAAGACCTGAACACGGGCGGCCTTTCCCCCGGCTTCGACGGCGACTTTCTCCTCGCCTTCCGGGCCGACGAACCGACGGCGATTCTCGCCGGTTTCGGCCTCTTCTGGTCGAGGCGGAGCGAAGACGACGACGGCATCTCCTTCACGGAGGATCCCGATCTCGCCCGCCTCGAAATGTTCGGCATCCCCTTCACCGTCGGCTTCATACACCGCCACGCGGCGCCGGACGAACGCGGCTTCGCCTGGGGCGCGCTTGCGCAGTGGACCTTCCTCAAGATGTCGGTGAGCACCCATCCGGCCGACACCGTGCGGGGCGGTTTCCGCATCGACCTCGACGGAACCGCAGAGCGGGACGCCGACGGCCCCGGCCTCTCCCTCTTCGGCGCCTACGAGATCCCCTATCCTCTCGGGCGTCTCGGCGCCGGCTTCCGCGTCCGATGGACCCGCTTTTCGGCGGATCCGATCTCCGGCCTCGCCGACCCGGACGCCCAGCTCACGGGCTGCTCCCTCTTCCTCTCCGTCTCGTTCCTCTGACACCGAAAGAAAACGGGCGGACGCTATCGGGCGCCCGCCCCGCGCGATTTCGGTTTTTCTCGGCCCGCGCTCAGCCGGACGCGGGCCGGCTGTAATTGGGCGCTTCCTGGGTGACCGTCATGTCGTGGGGATGGCTCTCCCTCACGCCGGCGCTCGTCACCCGTACGAAGCGCGCCCTCTTGTGGAACTCCTCGATGGTGCCGGCGCCGCAGTACCCCATGCTGGCGCGGAGACCGCCGATGAGTTGGAACACCGTATCCGCCAAGGGCCCGCGGTAAGGGACGCGCCCCTCCACCCCCTCCGGCACCAGCTTCGAATCCGACTCCACTCCCTCCTGGAAGTAGCGGTCCTTCGAGCCCTCCCGCATCGCCGCCAACGAGCCCATGCCGCGGTACACCTTGAAGTACCGCCCCTCGAAGAGAATCATCTCACCCGGGCTCTCCTTGGTGCCGGCGAAGAGGCTCCCCATCATCACCGATTCGGCGCCTGCGGCGATCGCCTTCGCCACGTCACCGGAGTATTTCACGCCGCCGTCGGCGATCACCGGCACGTCGTTCTTGACGGCCGCGGAGGCGCACTCCTCGATCGCGGTCAGCTGGGGGACGCCCACGCCCGCCACCACGCGGGTGGTGCAGCTCGCCCCCGGCCCGATCCCCACCTTCACCGCGTCCGCGCCCGCATGGATCAGCGCCTTGACCGCGTCGGCGGTGGCCACGTTCCCGGCGATCACCTGCACGCTCGGATAGAGCTTCTTGATCTCCTCCACCGCGCGGATCACGTTCCGGGAATGGCCGTGGGCGGTGTCCACCACGACCACGTCCACGTGAACGCCCACCAACGCCTCCATCCGCGCCTCCCGGTCCATACCGACGCCGACGGCGGCGCCCACCCGGAGCCGTCCCTGCTCGTCCTTACAGGCGAAGGGGTGCATCATCCGCTTCTTCATGTCCTTCACGGTGATGAGCCCCTTCAGGTAGCCCTCGGCGTCCACGACGGGAAGCTTCTCGATTTTATGCTTGTGAAGAATCGTCTTCGCTTCCTCGAGCGTGGTCCCTTCCGGCGCGGTGACCAGATTCTCGCTGGTCATCAGCTCCTCCACTCGGGCGGCGTAGTCCCGAACGAAGCGCAGATCCCGGTTGGTGAGGATGCCGACCAGCTTCCGGTTCCGCGTGATCGGGATACCGGAGATGTGGTACTCGCGCATCACCTCCAGCGCCTCCGAGACGGGACGATCCGGCTCGAGGGTGACCGGATTGGAGATCATGCCGCTCTCGGACCGTTTCACGCGGTCCACCATCGCCGCCTGCTCGCGCGGGGCGAGATTCTTGTGGATGACGCCGAGCCCTCCCTCGCGGGCGAGGGCGATGGCGAGGCGCGCCTCGGTCACCGTGTCCATGGCGGCTGAGAGGAGGGGCACGCCGAGACGGATCTCCCGCGTGAGCCGCGTGGAGACATCCACGTCCGCCGGTATCACGTCCGATTCCATCGGCACCAGCAGCACGTCGTCGAAGGTGAGAGCCTCACCGATCACCTTGTTATGCAACGCCCTTTCCTCCTCTTCCTTCGTCTTCCTCCCCGCCGGCGAGAAGGAAGAACAGGCGCGCCAGAGTGATCAGGTCGCGCGCGTTGTGTCGAAAGACGTTCATCAGGCGCGGCTCGAAACCGCTCCGCACGTATTCGTGATACAGATCCGGGATGTCGCCCCCCGGCACGTCGTCCCGGCGCTCCTCCCGGTGAAAAAGCCGCTCGAGCGTCTGCAAACGGAAATCGGGGAATCGCCCCTTCCATCGCCGGCGGGCGGCGTGGAGCAGGTCCAGATGGGGAAGATCGAGGCGGAAGGGGATCCCGTGGATCGCCGCGCGCGCGCGGAGGAAGGGGAGATCGTAGGACTTGCCGTTGAAGGAGACCAGGCAGTCGGCGGCGGCGATCTCCTCCAGGGTCGATTCCACCACCGAGCCCTCCTCGGAGTAGTCCCGCGCGAAACGCTGCCTCACGAGGCCCCCGTCCTCCCCCGTCCCCAGCGTCCCGGATAGAAAGAGGGGCGTGGAGCGAAAGCCGGTGGTTTCCAGATCGAAGAAAACCGGCCTTCTCGTTTCGATGGTCCGGCCGCCCTCCTCGAAAACGAACGCCTCGCCGGGCGGGGGGAACGGCGGCCCGCCCTCGGCGGCGATCCGCCGCGACGCCGGCTCCTCCACGAGAAGGTGCGCTCCCGCCCCGGACTCCACGATCCGGCCCTCGGGGACGCACGGCGGCGGCGCGCTCGAAACGGGCCGCGCCGCCGGAGAGGTCGCGCGCCCGCGCCGGGCCAGTTGGGAAAGCCGCTTCCGATAGGGATCCGCCATGAGTCCCGATCCCGTCCTTCTCGTCGATTGGATTGTCGCGCGCCGAGGGCCGCCGTCGCCCGGAGTCTAGGACGGGAGGAGCCGTCGTTCAAGAACGGCTTCTCCCGAGCGGCCGGTTACTTCGTCAACCTCTCCAGGATCTCGACGGCCGCCCCCTTGTCGGGGATCGGGAAGCCCTGCTTGAGATCGGGGTCGAAGTGGAGCGCGGGCGGGCGGGGATGGCCGACGCAGGAGGGGCAACCCTCGCGGCAGGGACAGCCGCGCACCAGCTCGAGCGCGTCGGCGAGGACCCGATCGATCAGATCGAAACCTTTTTCGGCGAGGCCGAGCCCCTTGGGGAAGCGGTCGTAGATGAAGATCGAGGGGCGGCCCAGGTTGGAGCTTTCCACCACGCCCCCCAGGTTGCTCGGATCGCACATCGCGTGGAGGGGGAGCACCGCCTGGAGGAGGTTTCGCACCCCCGCGAGCCCCTCGGTCAGGTTGTAGCCGAAGCGGCCGAGCGTTTCGGCGAGGGAGGCGTCCGGCGCGATGCCGAGGGCGATCGTCTCCAGCTCCTGGGGCGGGAGGTTCAGGTTTCCCCAGCCGAGGGAGTCCTGCCCGTAGAAACGGATCTTTTTGAATGCGGTGGTCATCCACGCGACGGTCGCCTCGGAAAGGAGCAGCTCCGCGCCGGGGAGGGCGTCCTTCTGCCGCGTCTCCCCCAGCCGAATGGTGGACTCCACGATCGCCTGGGTGTAGTAGTCCACGTCCCGCCTCTCCACGAAGGCGATCCTCTGTTCCGTGTCCAGCTCGCGCACGAAATAGGTGCGCCCCTCATGGAGGTATATCGCCTCCGGATAGAGAAGCTCCGGCGCGCTGATCGCGTCGACCGTGCCGATGCTGCGCGGCTCCTTTTCGTCCTCGACGTTTTCCAGAATGGTGTAGGTCGCGTCGGACATGTTGCGGAGGGAGATCTCCGCCGCAGGATATTCGGAGGTCGCCCAGTACCAGCGCTCCTTCACCGTCGTCACCCGACCGAACTCCTCGAGCAGCTCCATGATCGATCGGAGCGACCCGCCGAAATATCCCTCGTCCTCTTCGCCGACCGGGAGTTCGTGGGCGGCGCAGCGGAGGTGCCTCTCCAGTATGTAAGGGTTCTCCGGGTCCACGATTGCGTTCTCGTGCGACCGGCCGAAGAACCACTCCGGATTCCGCACCAGGTACTGATCGATCGGATCGTTGTGGGCGACCAGAAAGACGATCGAGTCGTCGCGGGCGCGGCCGCCGCGCCCCGCCTGCTGCCACGTGCTGGCGATGGTCCCCGGGAAGCCGACCAGAATCGACGCGCCGAGAGTCCCCACGTCGATCCCCAGCTCGAGCGCGTTGGTGCTCGACACGGCGAGAAGTTCCCCCTCGAAGAGGCGCCTCTCGATCTCGCGGCGCTCCTCCGGCAGGTAGCCGCCGCGGTAGACGGCGATCCGATCGGCGAGCTTTTTCTCGCGCCGCTCCAGCGCCTCGCGCGCGTATCGAAAGATCAGTTCCGCCGTGACGCGCGCCTTGCTGAAGACGATCGTCGGCACCCCTTCGCGGACGAGGGCGACCAACAGATCCTTCCCCTCCACGTTGGAGCTGCGCCTCTCCAGTTCGACGGTGTCCAGGAAGGGCGGGTTCCAGAGGACGAAGCGCTTGGGGCCGCGCGGCGAGCCGTCCCGGTCCACCACCGTGACCGGCGCGCCGATCAGCCTCTCCGCCAACTCCGCCGGGTTGGCGATGGTGGCGGAGCAGCAGAGGAACCGCGGGTCCGCGCCGTAGTGCCGCGCGATCCTCCGCAGGCGGCGGATCACGTTCCCCACGTTGGAGCCGAAGATCCCGCGGTAGGCGTGGATCTCGTCGAGCACCACGTATCGGAGCGCCGAGAAGAAACGGCTCCAGGAGCCGTGGTTGGGAAGGATGCCGGCGTGGAGCATGTCGGGATTGGAGAGGATCAGGTCCCCCTTGTCCCGTAGTTTGCGGCGGCCGTATTGGGTGGTGTCGCCGTCGTAGACGCCGGCGTGGAGACGCCCCTTCAGCTCCGGGTCCGCTTCGAGAAGGCGGGTGACGGTGCGGAGCTGATCCTGGGCGAGCGCCTTTGTCGGAAAGAGATAGAGCGCCGTCCCTCCCCCCTCGATCAGCGACTCGATCACCGGCACGTTGTAGCAGACCGTTTTGCCGCTCGCCGTGCCGGTCACCACCGTCACGTGCTCGCCCCGCCGGGACGCGGCGATCGCCTCTCCCTGATGCGAGTAGAGGCGCTCCACGCCGCGCGAGGCGAGGGCGCGCCTGAGCGGCGCGGCGACGGGGAAGTCCTCCTCCGCGAAGCGCGCCTCCCGCGCGGAGATCGTACGGACGTGGGCGATCCGGCCGCCGAGACGGCGGTCGTGGCGGAGCCTCTCGATGAGGTCGTCGAAGGGGGAATCGGCCGCGGCGCGGCGCTCGATTCCGCCGCCGGAGGATCCGGTCGCCGCCTCGGGACGCTCGAAACGGCCGCCGATGTTATTCGATGCCGCGGCGCGGCGCGCGTCGTCGATCACAGCCCCAAGCTCCCCTGCTCCTCGCCCGTGAGCGGCAGGCCGAGAAGCGCCTGCAACCTCTTCGCCCCGCGCACCGCCTGTCCGGCGTGGCAGTTGTTGAAGAACACGTAGGTCCTCTCCGTCTTCTTCTCCATCTCGCGGATCCGGTCGACCCACTCCTTCAGTTCCTCGTCGGTGTAGAGGTAATCGTAACGGTCCCCTCCCTCCCCCCACCAGTTCTCCTCGTTCCGGCCGTGGAAGCGGACGTATCCGACCGCGCCGATCGACTTCCCCTCCGGCGGGAGGAGATTGCGGAGGGGCGGTTCGTCCACGGCGCAGTAACCGATCCCCTCCTCCTCGAGGAGGCGGTCCGTCTCCGGCCCGGCCCAGCCCGCGTGGCGGAACTCCACGAAGAGAGGGACCTCCGGCGGGTGGAGGGCCCGGACGCGGCGCAGATAGTGGCGTCCCTCCGGACCGGCGCGGAAGGAGTAGGGGAACTGGGCGAGCACACCCGCCAGCTTCCCGGATTCGCGGATCGGCTCCACCGCGCGGAGGAGGCGGCGCGTCGTCTCTTCCGGCTTCTCTCTTTTATGGGTCACGTCGCCGTGCGCCTTCACGAAGATGGGATAGTCCTCGGGAGTGAGACGGTCCATCTTCTCGAAGAGGCGCGCCGAGGGGACGGCGTAGTAGGTGGAGTTCACCTCCACCGTGGGAAAGTGCCGCACATACCAGGCGAAACGGTCCTCCTTCTTGAGCGCGGGAGGATAGAAGACTCCCGCCCAGTCGTCGAAGGAGAACCCGGAGGTGCCGACGAGGATCACAGGAGCCTCGCTTTCCGGAGCATCCCCTCGCCGTATCGGTCCCGCACCGCGTCGAAGACGGGAAGGGTTCCCTGGTACGCCCTCCTCTCGCGGTCCAGGTCCAGTTCCGGCGCGCGCGCCGCGGCCGGGGCGAGCCCGCCGAGGCCGACACCGATCAGGCGGACCGGCTTCCCCTTCCTGTGGCGCTCCATCTCTTCCCGGGCGAGACGGAAGAGGGTCCTCTCGTCGTCGGTCGCCTCCGGCAAGGTCCTGCTCCGCAACACGGTCCGGAAATCGGGGAAGCGGAGCTTGATCCGGAAGACGTCCCCGGCGAGGCGTTCCCTTCTGAGCCGCCGGGCGAGCCTCTCCGAGAGCCAGAGGAGTGTGGTCTCCAGCTCTTCCTTCCCCGCGCGGTCGCGCGAGAAGGTGGTCTCGTGGCTCATCGACTTGGCGTCCGGCGAGTCCGCGAAGGGGACGAGAGGGGAAAGCTCCTCCCCCCGCGCGAGACGGCGGAGCGCATCGCCGTTCTTCCCGAACATCCTTTGTAGACGATCCCCGTCGGCGGCGGCCAAATCCCCCATCGTGCGGATCCCGACGGCGCGAAGCGCGCGGGCGGTCTTCTCCCCCACGCCGCCGAGGGTGGAGACGGGGAGAGGATCGAGAATGGCGCGCGCCCTCTCCGGAGGAATCAGCTCCACGCCGTCCGGCTTGGCGCGGCGCGAACCGATCTTGGCGATCGCCTTCGTCGGCCCGATCCCGATCGAGGCGGTGATCCTGAACCTCTCGCGTATCCGCGCGCGGATCTTCTCGGCGATGCGGACCGCCCCGGAGAACCCACCGGAAACGCCTGTGAGATCCATGTACGACTCGTCGATCGACGCCGGCTCCACGCGGTCGGTGAATGTGGTCAGGATGCGGATTACGCCGAGGGAGATCTGCGTGTACACGCTGGGGCGCGTCGGCAGAAAGACCGCCTCGGGGCAGAGGCGGAACGCGCGGGCGACCGGCATGCCGGAACGGACTCCTCGGGCGCGGGCGGGATAGGAGCAGGCCGCCACCACGCCTCGGCTATCCGGCGAACCTCCCACGACCACCGGCCTCCCGCGAAGCCTCGGATCGAGGGCGGTTTCGACGGAACAGAAGAAGGAATCCATGTCCACGTGCAGAATCACGCGGTCCATCGCCTCTCCCGTGGGATACAACACACCAAGGACACTACACATGTTACCCGACATATGTACACCGGTCAAGGGGGAATTATGAAAGGCGGAAGAGGGAATCTGCAACAGCCCGGATCCCGTATCTCACTCTATTATATTGTGTTGCGACATTCGTCGGGCAAATTCGCGTCGTATTCCTCGTTTTCCGTATCCCATCCAGCTCTCCCCTTCCTTCTCCATACCGCGCCACCCGGACGGAAGCCGTTTGCGATCCTCCTCAGCTCATCCTCCCTATCTCATGCCCGGCGGAAAGACTGTTTGTGTTGGTAGAGGTGTTCGATCGAAACCCGATATCCCATTCGCTCTAACTGTTTCCCGTCCCATCTCGTTGCGGTATCATATATTGGCGGTGTATCGATTCGGGATTATTTTCTAGCTGTTTGCGTGTCCAACGTGTTATCGAGAAGCCATAGTTATGGATCGCCACTCTATCCCATCAACGCCTAGCTTATCTTGGATCACCTGGCTGTGCTGCTTAGCACTGCTGTTTCTGGGGTGCAGCAGGCCGGAAGGCGTCCTGGAGCCGGGGGAATGCAAACTAATCATTGAGGGAGGCCACAACGAGGGCGAATACGCCATTCCTCTTTGGGCGGGGTTTGCGGAGTCCCCAGTCGAAGAGGGTTTTGGCCTAAAGGTCATGCATTCGCCGAGAGAGTTGCGCAGCATGTTGGCCAAGTTAGGATTCCGCGAGCCGGATAGAGGTTTGGACTACAAGAACTGCCTGGTTGGTGTGACCGTGAATACGGAGGCCAACGAGAATCAGAGTATCATGGGCGTCAGTTTCATCAATGGGGTCTACGAAATGACGTATTTTGTCGGGTCCTACCCAGCGCGGATCGGGCCTGATGGAGACCTTATCAGGGGGGAGAAGCGGACTCTCGTAGGAGTCATGGAGATCCCGCACGCGTTAGCAGGTGTTGATGGAGTGGCGCGGGTGTTGACGGAGTAACGCTAGATGGAGATAAAACGTAATACCAATCTCAGGAGCTGGCCGAACAGACGCTTTCAGCTGGCGAAGTCGCTTGTCACGCCCCTGGCTTGCGCCAGGTCCGCTCCAACCGACTTTTCAGGTTAAACCAATGATGGATCCGACGCTGCGCGTCGGATCCATCGGGCCGGCGGCTGTTCCCAGCCGCTTTCGGGCCGCGAAGCGCGGCCCATCAAGCGG
>JAFGGD010000032.1 GCA_016930695.1 Candidatus Eisenbacteria bacterium | reverse complement strand
CTTCGGGGCACGGTCCGGATGCTTTGCATCCTCCCTCTTCTCGCTCGCCGACCCACCTCCGCCCGCCCCGATAAGCTCGACAGATTCTTTTATCCCCTCGACGGAGGCGGGCTCCGGTGGGTGCCCGGCTCGTCGAGACGGCCCCGAGAGGGAGCCCGGCGGCGGAAGGGATCGCCGCGCGTCTCTCTTCACTCCTTTTTACCGCACAGGCCGCTCGTTCAGCCACTTCGCTCGCGAAAATACCGGCGCCCCAAAAAATGGGGCGCCCCGAAGGGCGCCCCGCGTGGCGAGGAGGAGAAGGAAGGTGTGGGATGCTCACTCGGGCTAAAACTCCTCGTACTCCTCGTCCACGACGTCCGACTCGCACGCCTCGATCCAACGGCCGTTGAAGAACCCGTGGTCCGGTCGGCCCTGGACATGGATGTTCCCGTTGTAGGGGAAGGGATCCACCCACACACCGTTCAGAACCCCCTCGACCGTCTCCTCTTCGTTCTTCCAGACGCCCCGGAACCAGCCGGTGCCGGTCAGCTCCCCCTGGCCCCATGTCCCGCGGATCAGCCCCTCGAAGCTCCCGTCCAGCCCGATGTACTTCCCGAAGAGAACGCGATCGCCTTCCTCGTTCACGCCCCAGTGCCCGTTCAGGTAGCCGCGCCCCAGGCCGCGCCGCGTCGTCCAGCGCCCCCGAAAGACGCCGCCGTCCGCCTCGTTCCGCGCCCACTTCCCGTGAATGAAGCCGTTCTTGCAGGGGAGTTCGGTCAGGTAGCGGCCGACGATGGAGAACTGATTCCCCGTCACGTCCACGTCATAGACCTCCTGGATCTCCTCCAGCTGGTCCATGGTGAAGGTCTCGTGGAAGGGACCGAGATCGATGGTGAGGACGTTCTCCTCCGGCGCGCCGGTGCTGTCCGCCTCCGGGTTCAGGACCGTGATGAGGAGGCCGTCGTAGTGCGGGCCGGTGAAGGAGACGACGCCGACCGAGTCGCGGCAGACGCGCCGCAAAATGTAGTCGCCCGGTTCGAAGAGGATGATGCGGTCCACGATGATCACGCCGCGGTCCAACTTGATCGTGCCGCTCCAGTCCGTCAGCTCGCTCACCGTCGAATCGCCTTCGAGCATTCCCCAGGTGAGACGGAGGGCGTACACGTCCGTCCCCGCCCGGCTCGCGATGTTCATCACCGCCGAGCTGCAGGCGAAAGCGTCCATCGCGTCGACGCCGTCCTCTTCGGTCTTCAACAGTTCCGGATCGCCGAAAGCAGGCGATTCATCGGAGGTGTCGTATCCGCCGTACTCGGAGTTCAGGTCCAATTCCTGTTCATCCGGCGTGACGTTGGACGTCGGGTTGGATGAGAAATCGCCCATGCAGCCGGCCCCCAAAAGAACCAACAGCGGGATCGCCAGCATCGCCCAGAGTCGCATCGTTCCTTTCATCGTCTCGTCCTCCCTGCTCGTGCCGAGCCTTCGGGTTCGTTTCCTGTTTCCCACGTGATGAGGAGAGAGCAAGGGGTGTACCGGAGCGGGGCGCACGGGGCGGTTTTTTGTATCGTATTTATTCACAATATATTGCGGAGACATCTCCGGGCAGGAAGATGCCGCGGACTCGGCCCGGCGCGCCGGAGATCGTACGGTCCCGGCGGCGGCGTGGACGAGACCGTACGTCCCGGAAAGAGGGGTCAGCGGTCGAGAAGGGGGAGGCTCACCTCCGGGTCCATCTCCCGGTGGAGCGGCGCGGGGAGCCTGTCGATGAAGATCTCGCCGGTCACGCTCACCGTGCCGGAGAAGAGATGCCCCCCCCGCACGTTCAGGCCCGCGTCGCCGACGATCACGTGGATGTGCGGGATCGGCTCGCCGTCTCTGAGGCTCAGGTTCCCCGAAAGGGAAAGCAGCTCCCAGCTCCCGGACAACTCGCCCCGCACGTATTCCTTGCGGTCCAAATCAAAATAGCCGAGGGTCATGTCTCGGAGGGCGCCGATGCCGGTGACGCGCGCCGCCTCGACCTTCTTCTCCCGCGCCACCGCGCGGAGCGCCTCCATCATCTCCTCTCCCCGGTCCACCCGGACCAGGAGCCTTGCGCCGCCTTCCATTTCCCAGATCTTCACGTTCGCCTCCTTGCCGTGCGCGAAATTGCCGTCGAAGGGGAAATCATACCACGGGCGGCGGCGGAACATGGAGGCGCCCCCATCCCCTCTCGTGATATAAGGAGGGCATGAACGAAACGGCGCATGCGACGCGCGCGGAGAAGGTTCTCCCCTGGGCGATCGCCGCCGTCGCCCTGGCGGCGCGGCTGGCGCACCTGGCGGCGCTCCGCGAACTCCCCCTCTTCGAGCATCCCTACGAGGGATTGGACGCGGACCTCTACACGCGCCTCGGCCGCGCGATCGCCGGAGGGAACCCGAGCCCGCCGGGGCTTCTGCACGCCGCGCCGCTCTACGCCTACTGGCTGGGAGCGCTCTTCCGTCTCGGAGCGGGCGCGCTCCTCGTGAGGCTTCTCCAGGCGGCGCTCGGGGCGGGCGCCGCGCTCCTTCTCTACCGCGTGGGACGCCGCGTCTCCGGAACCGCGGCCGGCGCGGTCGCCGGCTTCGCCGCCGCCCTCTACTCCCCCTTCCTCCTCTATGAAGGGACGCTGCAAAGCGCGGCGCTCGTCCCCTTCCTCGGCGCGCTCCTCCTTTCCGCCTGCCTGCGGGCGCGGCGCGGCGGCACCGGGGCGGCCCCCGCGGCGGGGCTTCTCTTCGGCGCGGCGGCGCTGAACCGTCCCGATCTTCTCCCCCTCCTCGCCGCGCTTCCGGTCTGGCTCCTCTTCGGGCGGACCGGACGGCGCGGCGCGGCGCTCTTTCTCGCCGGAGCGCTCGCGCTTCTCCTCCCGTGGTCGATCACCGCGAGCCGCCTCGCCGGAGGACCGACGCCGGTAAGCGCGCACGGCGGGATCCACTTCTTCATCGGAAACCACGAAGGGGCGGACGGCGCGCTCTCCCCCGCCGCCGGCATCCGGCCGACGCCGGAGGGATTCGACAAGGACGCCCGGCGAATCGCCGAGAGAGAGGCGGGAAGGCGGCTTTCCTCCGCGGAGGTTTCCCGCTTCTGGCTCCGCCGCGGCTTGGACCGAATCCGGCGCGATCCCGGCGGATGGATCCTCCTCCTCGGCCGCAAGACGCTCCTCTTCGGAAACGACTACGAGATCCCGAACAATGAAGACCTTTACTTTCTCCGCCGCTTCTCTCCCGCGCTCCGGTGGCCGACCCCTCTCTTCGGGATCGCCGCCCCCCTCGCCCTCTTCGGCCTTTTCTTCGGGCGGCTGCGGGAGGGATCCCGCTCGCTGATCAGTCTCTTCCTGGGCGCGGCGCTCCTCGCGGCGCTCCTCTTCTTCGTAACCGGGCGCTATCGTCTCCCGGCGGTCCCGGCGCTCCTCGTCGCCGCCGGCGCCGGAGCCGCCGCCCTCGCGGCGGACGTTCGGGCGAAGCGCCCGCGCGCGCTTCTCCTTCTTCCGCTGATCGCCCTCTCCAATTGGCCCCTCCCGCGCATGGACGCGGCGGCGGCGGAATGTCGCCTCGCCAGCTCTTTCATCCATCAAGGAGATTACGCGGCCGCCGAGCGCGCGTACGAAAGGACGCTCGCCCTGCGGCCCGGCTTCGCGGAGGCGCGGCGCGGGCTCGCCCGGATCTACCGGGAAACGGGAAAGACCGAAGAGGCGATGCGGATCTACCTCTCCCTCGGCGAGGACCCGAGGGAGGAAAGGACCGCCCGGAACGACCTGGCGGTGACGCTGGCCGAGAAGGGTCGCACCGAAGAGGCGCTCTCGCTCCTGGAGGCGCTCCTCATCGAGGATCCCTCGGACGCCACGATCCTCGCCAACCTGGGAGCGGTTCGGATGAGACGGGGGGAGGACTCCCTCGCCGCCGAGGCGCTCACCCGCGCCCTTTCGGTCGACGACGCGGAGCCGGAAGCGCTCTTCAACATGGGGATCCTGGAAGCGAAACGGGGGCGGCCGGAACGGGCGGCGGCGCTTCTGGAAAGGCATCTCGCGGCGGCCCCGGACTCGAAGCGGGGGCTTTACAACGCCGGGGCGGCGCGGGCGATGGCCGGAGATTACGACCGGGCGCTCCGCCACTGGGAGCGGCTCGAGAGGATCGATCCGGACTACCCGGGCCTCGCCGGGCAACTCGAGCGGGTCCGCGCCCTCACGGGCGGGCGGCGGCCCTGATTTCTTTCCTTTCATGCATCAACAATACAAGCCGGCGTCGCGCGTGCGGCGCTTCACCCTCCGAGGGCGGCGGCGAGAAAACGCTCATCCCGGGCGGCCGCGTCCTCGATGATCCGGCCGATCTTCTCCAACGCCTCCACGTCGTCGCCGTCGAAATCGTTCGGCTCCCGGCTGTCCACGTCCAGCACCCCCCAGATTCTCCCGTCCGGCGCGCGCAGGGGAACCACCACCTCCGAGCGGCTGAGGGGATCGCAGGCGATGTGCCCGGGGAAGGCGTGCACGTCCGATACGCTGAGCGTCTCCCCCCGCTCCCAGGCCACGCCGCACACCCCCCTTCCCGGCCCGATCCGCACGCAGGCGACCCTCCCCTGGAAAGGGCCGAGCACCAACTCGTCGTGAACAAGGCGATAGAAACCGATCCAGGAGAAGGGGAGCCTCTCGTAGAGAATCGCCGATGCGTTCGCCATGTTGGCGATGGCGTCCATCTCGCCGGCGGTGACCGCGCGGATCTCCCGGATCGCGAGGTCGTAGATTTCTTTCCGTTCCGGTGTCATCGCCTCTCTCCTCGGGGGCGGGAATCACGGCGGCCGGGACCCGAACGCCGGGCCCCGGTCGAGGGTATGTTTTCGCGGCGCCCCTGTCCAGAGAGCCCTTGGACTCGAGCGTCTCTTCCCACGGTTGCCGGTCCGCCGGACGGTTTGGGCCTGTCTGCAACTCTCGAGCACCCGGAGCGTCTCCGAAACACTTCTCCCCACGCCCGGATCATGGACCACTTGATATCGCAAGATCCCCTGCGGATCGTGGCGCCGCGCGCGCGGCGGCCTGGGGTTAACTGCAACAATATCTGGCTGTTCCGGAATTCGCACCCCAGACTTGGAACATAAAACCGTCACCCGGCGCGGGCAAATCTTTCGACTCCCGTCCATCGATATTCTCAAGTCGTGGCTCGGCGGGGGCTTTCCTTCCCCTCCCCGGCGCCACGAGAACTCGTAACTTCATATCAACTTGACAATTACCATTCCCCTTTGTTATCTTTAACTTGTGTTTCCCGACACATTTCCCCCGAGTGTAGAAACGATTTCCGCTACCGGCGGCGATCCGTCCGTGCGCGGAGGAGGACGTGGTCTTTCCCCGTCCTCCGGCGCGGCGAGCAGGTTCCGATCCTCCGTTGGCGGAGAAAAGGAGAGAAGGATGCATCGGAAGCGAAAACTGCCCCTTCTCCTCCTGGCCCTACTGGTGGCCGGGGGGACGGCGTTCGCCTTTGTGCCGGTCCCGGATGGGAACCGTCTCGAAGTCGCCCGACCGGGATGGGAAGACGAAGGGCTCTGGATCGAGGCGGGGTTCGACAACGCCATGTCCAAGGTCTCTCCCCTGAGCGCCCTCGCCGAGCGCTACGGCGGCGAGTGGCGGTATGACCGGAACCGCGTGACCGGATCGCTGCACCACGTCTACGGCTCCGGCGTCGACTTCGCCGGCGCGATCCACGCCGACGCGGACGCCGAGCGCGCCGCCCGCGACTTCGTCGCCGAGAACGCGCGTCTCTTCGGCGCCGCAACGGAAGACCTCCGCGTCTCCCGCGTGCAAACGGCGCCGGGCAAGTACGCGGTTCACTTCGATCAATTCGTGGACGGCGTGCGTGTCTTCGGCGGCAATGCCCACGTGGTCCTGACCGACGCGGGCCGGATTTTCGCTTTCGGATCCGACGCCTATCCGCGCGTGAAGGAACTCCTGCCGGGAACCACGCCGGCCCTTTCCGAGGCCGAAGCCCTCGCCGAAGCGAAGAACGAGATCGACTTCCTCGACGGCCGCGACGAGATCACGTATCAGGAATTGGTGATCCTTCCGACCCGCGAAGGCGCGGGCGAGGAGCTGGCGCTCACGTATCACCTCGCCTACCGCTTCGATCTCTTCACCTGGGATCCGCGCGGCCATTGGGAGACTTACGTGGACGCCCACACCGGCGAAATCCTCTGGCGCCGCAGCCTGATCTTCCCCCTCGACTTCACCGGCCACGCGCGGGGAGACGTGGAGTGGGAAGGCTACTGCGACGGGTACACCTACGACTTCCCGATGGAGCAGATGCAGCTCACCATCAGCGGCGTGGGAATCGCCACCACCGACATCGACGGCGACTTCACCCTCTCCTACGGCGGCACCGACTCCAAGTCGATCACCGCCCGCTTCCAAAGCGCGTTCCTCCACACCCACCGATACACCGGAACGGACGCGGTCCTCACGGGGACGATCACGCCCGGCACGCCCTACACAATCGACTGGTCGAACTCCAACTCCCTCGACAGCGAGAGGGACACCTACGCCTTTTTGAACCGGGAGCACCGCTGGCTGAAGGCGCTCGATCCCACGTTCACCGGCCTCGACTACGCCATGCCGGACACGGTGGAGCGGACGGACGGATACTGCCCGGGCAACGCCTGGTACGACTACTACGGCGTGAACTTCTGCGTCGGCTCCATCGACTACGCCAACACGGGGCGGATGGGGGACGTGGCGTACCACGAGTACGGCCACGGAATCACCCACGAGCTTTATAATCCATATGATCCGCCGAGCAGCGTCCACGAAGGGAACTCGGACATCGCCTCGCTCTTCCTCACACGCGAGCCGCGCCTCGGACTCGGCTTCTATCTGGACAACTGCACTTCGGGGATCCGGAACGCGGACAACTCCCTGATCTACCCGGACGACCTGACCGGCTCGGGACACACCGACGGCCAGATGTTGAGCGGGTTCATCTACGATTCCTGGCAGGCGCTTCTCGGCGCTTATTCGCAAACATACGCGGACAGCGTGGTCGAGTACGCGTGGTGGTTCGGCCGCAAGCTCGGCCTTCCCCAATCCATGCCGGATCAGGTTTATTGGACCTTCGTCGGCGACGACGACGACGGCAACCTGGACAACGGAACGCCGCATCACGCGATGTTCTGCGTCGGCGCGACGAACCACGGCTTCGACTGTCCGGAGATCCTGAGCCCCGTCGCGATCGCGCACACGCCGATCACGGAACACACGACGGCGGCGGATCCGATCCCGGTGACCGCCACGATCACCTCCGGCGCCGGCGACATCGAAGAGAGCGCGCTTCGGGTCTACTACAAGGTGGACGGCGGCTCCCTGCTGAACGTGGGGATGGCCGGCGGCGGCGGCGATGTCTACACGGGGACCATTCCCGCCCAGAGCGCCGGCGCCTTCGTGCAGTACTACCTCTACGCGGAGGACGAGTACGCCAACTCCGCCGTCTCACCGAGTAACGCGCCGGTCGATCTCTACGGCTTCTACGTCGGCGAATTCACCCTCGTCTTCGAGGACGACTTCGAGACCGACAAGGGGTGGACCGTCGGCGACGCCGGCGACGACGCCACCACCGGTATCTGGGAGCGCG
>JAFGGD010000031.1 GCA_016930695.1 Candidatus Eisenbacteria bacterium | reverse complement strand
TTCGCGAGAAGGGCTTTTCTCTTATCCCGAGAGGAGGAGAACCGGGGGTTCGTTAGGGGCTCTTGGAGGACGAGACCGAAGGGAACGGCCCTCCTAGAGCCCCTTATCCCGAGACCGGCGCCAGCCGGGAGCGGGGAATCCTCTCGGGCGTACCATAAGAAGAGAGAAGCCTTTCGCGAGAAGGGCTTTTCTCTTATCCCGAGAGGAGGAGAACCGGGGGTTCGTCCACGTAATGTGCCGGAAGAATGGTCGTGGAATCCGCTACCAGGATAGATCGCTCAGGAAGTCCGCCGGGCCGCGGCCGAAGGAGCGGAGGTATTCAAGGCGGCCGAGAGCGGCGCCGGAATCGATCGATTCCATCGCCCGATCCACCCCCTCCTCCAGGGTGAGTGCGTGACCGGCGATGAGGAGGGCCGCCGCCGCGTTGGCGATCACCGTCTCCCGCGCCGGCCCCGGCTCCCCATGGAGCACCGAAAGGGCGATGGAGGCGTTCTTCTCCGGCTCTCCTCCGAGAATCTCGCTCAGAGAGACCTTTTCGAAACCGAAATCCTCCGGCTCCAGAGTAAAGGTCTTCACCGTACCGCCGAACATCTCCGCCACGTAGGTCGTCCCGGTCAGCGTGATCTCGTCGCTGCCGTCGGCGCCGTGCACCACCCAAGCCCTCTCCGAGCCGAGTCGTTGGAGAGCCTCGGCGGCCGGCTCCAGAAGGGACCGGTCGTACACGCCGAGCAGCTGCCGGCCGGCGCCGGCGGGATTGGTGAGGGGGAGAAGCAGGTTGAAGAGGGTGCGTACGCCGATCTCCTCACGGGGCCCGACGGCGTGTTTCATGGCGTCGTTCAGCAGAGGCGCGAAGAGAAAGGCGATCCGCCCCTCCCGCAGGGCCGTCTCCATTTCCGTCACCGCGGGACGGATGTTCACGCCGAGCGCGTCGAGAAGCTCCGCGCTCCCGCAGCGGCTCGACACCCGGTAGCCTCCGTGCTTGGCCGTGCAAACGCCGGCTCCCGCGGTCACGAAAGCGGTCACGGTGGAGACGTTGAAGGTGCCGGTCCCGTCGCCGCCGGTGCCGCAGGTGTCGAGCACTACGTCGTGCGCGGTCCGGACGGTGCGTGTGCGCTCCCGCATCACCGAGGCGGCGCCGAGGATCTCCTCCACGGTCACCCCCTTCATGTGCAGGCCGACCAGAAAGGCGGCGATCTGCGCGTCCGTCGCCCGCCCCTCCATGATCTCGCCCATGGCGAAGCGCATTTCCGGCGCGTCGAAACCGACTCCTTGGCGGACCACGCGGTCGATCGCCTGCGCAATCCCCTGGTAGTGCACCGCTCCCTCCTCTCGCGGGCGAAAAGCCGGCTCGCCCCCTCCGCCGACGTATCGGCGGGAGCAGGGCATTTCTCAAGGCACCTCTTGGATATCGGCGGTCCTGGACCGCCGCGTCTCCGGGTGTTTCCTTTCGCCGGCGCCCGGTGAGCGCGATTCTTGTCGCTCTTTATTTTTCGTGTTAAATTTCTATTGTCGATGACGGGCCGGATCTTCTTTTTTACACCGCTTCTTCAGGTCGCGACTCCACCTTGTTTCTCCCGACCCGCCCCAATCGCCACTCGAATCGTCGGACGGACCGGCCGCGGATGGTGCTTCCCGGATCGACGACCTCCCCGGCCGTCCTCTCCGAAGAGATGGCCGATGCGCGTTCCGAACCGATGCCGGCGAACCCGGCTCTTCCGTCGTGTGAGCGCTCCTGTCCGTCTTCTCTTCCGCCCCCTGCGCCGGCCCGTTTCCACCGTGATCTGGCTCTTGTCGGCATCGGTGCTTCTGGCCGGATCCGACTGGGGTCTTCCCTCGACGGAAAGAAGCCGCATCCTTCTCGATGGAGGAACGCTCACTCCGGAGCGGTCTCAGCGCATGTCCGAGACCCGGGAGGCGCGCCGCGCGGGGAAACACGCCCATTCGCGGGTAAGGGAACGAAAACCCGGCGTCCTCCTCGACGAAACCGAACGACTGGACGCTCTCTGCCGATTCTCCATTCACAGCAGCGCGGCGGACGAGGAAAAAACATACAGCGCCTTGTCCGCGATCGACCCGAGCCGCCTACGCTTCACCCCGGGATATATCCTCTACGGCGGCGCCTATCTCTACCCGATCGGCGCGGCGCTCGCGATCGAGGAAAAGCTCGGTTTCTTTTGTGTCACCCGGAACTACGCCCATTATCTCGACCATCCGGAAGAGATGGCCCGTGTCTATCGGACCGGTCGCCTCATGAACGTTTTCGCTTTTCTCATGATCCTTCTTCTGCTCGCCGATCTGGGCGAGCGGCTGCACTCTCCCCGCGCGGGCGCCCTATCCATGGCCTCCTTCGCTCTTTCGACCTGCGCCCTCGATCAAAGCCTGGTGAGCAAATCTCACGTCTGGGCGGCTTTCTGGGGGATGGCCGGCCTCTTCTTCCTCCTCCGCCACCGCGAGAAGGGAGGGTTTCGTCCGCTCCTTCTCTCGGCCGTCGCTTTCGGTTGGTCCGCCGGATCGTCTCCACCGGCTCTCGCTCTCCTGGTCTTTATTCCCCTCCTCGGAAAGACCGCGGCCCGCCGTATCGCCGCCGCCCTTTTCACCGCCCTCGCGGTGTTCCTCTTGTTCAATCCCTTTTTAGTCTACGATCCCTCTTCCTATCTGCATTTCGCCGACAAGCATCTTTCCGGATGGGGCTGCGGATACGGGGTGTTCTCGTTCCGGAAATGCGCCCGTTTTCTGCGCGATTTCATTTTCCGCGCGAACTGCTTTCCCGCTTCTCTCGTCGGTCTGGCGACGATCGTCGCCGTTCTTCTCCGCGGTCCTCCCCCGCTTCGGAGGCTCGCGGCCGGCACCCTGGGAATCCTGCTCGCCGCGGGCGCGTCGATCTGCGTCCTACGAATCAATTTGTTTATCGGTCCTTTTTTCGCGCTCTTCTCCGGCGTCGGGGCGGCCGCTTTGCTCGGGAGGGTTCGGCAGGGCGGCGCGACGGTTTCGGTCCTCCTTCTCTCGCTCCTCTTCGCCCTCGGCTTGGGGAGCGCCGTCCTTTTCGCCTGGGAGGTAATCGACGACCGGGAATGGCTGGCGCCCACTCGGGCTTGGATCGAGGAGACGGAGTGGCGGGATTCCACGACGATCGGCTTCTTCGGGTACCCCTTCGAGGGGAGACCGGACCCGCGGGACACGCCCCCCCTTCCCCTTCTTCGCGGAAGATGGCTGAACCTCTCCGCATGGTCCGAGGGAGATCCCGTTCCGGACGCCGCCGTCATCGGCGTCTACGGCGACAATCCGTTACGGTGGGAACGGCATCCCCTGCGGTCGCGGTTCCGTCTCGCCCGCGTCTTGGGACACCGCCGCGCCTTCGATCTACTCCCGGCCTGGCGCGTTCCCTCGCAGGCGAGGATCACCGGTTCGGTTTATGTCCTTAATAAAAACCCGGAGTAGAAATCTCCTTCAGGTCCTCTCCCGCCCCGCGCGGATCGCGAGGAAGACCCGGAGATAGAGGAGGAAGGAGAGGACCAGCGCGGCGGTTCCCGCGGCGAGTGCGTAGGGACGGGCGGCGTGGAGAGGGAGGATCCAAAGGAAAAGAACGGCGGCGAGGGCGTTGAAGGCGACCTTTCCCGGAAGGCGGGAGGCGGGGACGCGACCGGCGCGTCGGATCACGAGGGCGCCGCCGGCGAGGATCAGAAGATCCCGGGCGAGCACCGCCGCGAGAAACCAGAAGGGGAGGCCGCGCCAGAGCCAAAGGGAGACGGCGACGGCCGCGGCGAGCGCTTTGTCCGCGAGGGGGTCGAGCACGCGGCCCGCCTCGGAGGATGCGTTCCAGCGGCGGGCCGCCCACCCGTCCAGCCCGTCCGTGAGAAACGCCGCGGCGAGAAGAGCGAGGGCGAGGAGATCCCTCCCGTCGCGGATCGCGAGGACCACGGGCGCGGCGAGCAGAATCCGAAGGAGGGAGAGGCCGTTCGGGATATGGCGTTTCATCGCGTGCGACGCCGCCCCTTCCGGGCGCTGTTGAGGATCTCCTTGGCGTGGGGGACGCTCACCTCCGGGCGCGCCGAGCCGCCCATCATGCGGACCATCTCCTCCACGCGCGCTTCCCCCTCCATCTCCTCCACGCGGATCACCGTCCTTCCTCCCGCCTCCCTCTTTTCCACGCGCAGGTGGCGGTCGGCGCGCCCGGCGATGGCGGGAAGATGGGTGATGCAGAGGACCTGCCGCCGCGCCCCAACCTCCGCCAGCGCTTCGCCGATCCTCTCTCCCACGTCGCCGCCGACGCCGGCGTCGATCTCGTCGAAAAGCGCCGTCGGCACCCGGGCGTGATCGGCGAGCACCCTCTTGATCGCCAGCATCGCCCGCGAGATCTCTCCTCCCGAAGCGACGCGACGAAGCGGGAGAAGCGGCTCCCCCTTGTTGGCGGCGAAGAGAAATTCCACGCGGTCGATTCCGTCCCGTCCGGCGCGGAAGCGTTTGCCGCCGATCCCGATCTTGCCCTCCGGGTCCTCGGTCCTCTCCACCGTCACCGTGAAACGCGCCCCCCGGAGGGCGAGGGGTTGCAGGTTCGTTTCGATCGCCGCGCCGAGCGCCTCCGACTTCCCCGAGCGGAGCGACGAGAGCGCCTCCGCCGCCCGAGCGGCCTCCCCGGCGAGCCTCTCCTCCTCCTCATGCAGAACGCGCAGCCTCTCCTCGCCTGCGTCGATCCGCTCCAGGTCGGCGGCGATCCTTTCGCGCATCGCCAGGATCTCCTCCACCGAAGAGCGGTGTTTCCTCTTCAGCGCGGCGATCGACTCGAGTCGTTCCATCGCCCTGTCGAGAGCGCCGGCCGGGGCGTCGATCCGTTCGGCGAGACGATCGGTCTGCAGAAGCGCCTCCTCCACCTCGGCCAGAGCACGCCGGCACGCCTCCGCCGCCTCCCGGGGCGCGTCGCCGTGGTCGGCGTAACGCTCCAACCTCTCCGCCGCTTCTCCCAGCCGGTCCATGGCGCTCCCGTCCTCCTCGCGGAGCGACTCCCGCACGTGATAGACGAGCTCCCGGATCCGCTCCGCCTGTTTGAGGATGCGCGCCTCCTCCGCCAGCTCTTCTTCCTCGCCCGGACGGAGACCGGTCCGATCGATCTCCTCCGCCTGCCAGCGGAGAAAATCCTCTTTCTCCCGCGCCGCGACGATCCGTTTCTCCTCGCCGGCGCGCTTCGCCCGCGCCTCGCCGAGCGCCTCCGCCGCCGCGCGGTACGCACCGAGCGCCTCTCCGGCGCCCGCGTAGGCGTCCAGATACGCCCTCTGCAGGGCGGGATCGAGAAGGCTCTCCCTTTCCTGCTGTCCGTGGAAATCGACGAGCGCCTCACCCAACCCGCGGAGCCGATCGAGCGGCACCAGCCTTCCGTTCACCTCCACCCGTCCCCGGCCGCTTCGGGGGATCCGCCGTTCGACAAGGACGCTCCCCTCTTCGTCGAGGAGGTCGGCGAGAGGGAACGACGACGGATTCTTGATGGTAAAAAGACCTTGCAGCACCGCCTCCTCCGCCCCTTCCCGAACGGGAGGGCGGGCGCCCTTGCGCCCCAGGAGCAGGGCGAGCGCCTCGAAAAGGACCGTCTTCCCCGCGCCGGTCTCGCCGGTGATCACGTTGAAACCCGGACCGAAACGCAGAGCGAGCCGGTCCACCAGGGCAAAGTCGTCGATTCGGAGTTCGCGCAGCATCGTCAGGCGCGGGGTTATTCCCGCTTTCCCCAGTGGAGTTTCCGTCGCAGGGTTTCGTAGAAGTCCGGTCCGCCGACGCGGACCAGCCGGGTGACGAAGGGAGAGGTGCTGATCCGCGCCACCGTGTCGGAGCCGACCACCGTCGACACCTGGCCGTCGACGGTAACGCGCATCTCCTCCCCCGGCTCGGCGAGCCGCACTTCGATCTGCTCGCTTTCGGGGAGGACCAGGGGGCGAACGCCGAGGACATGCGGGCAGATCGGCGTCATCACGATCGCCTTCACGCCCGGATGGATCAGCGGGCCGCCCGCGGAGAGGTTGTACGCCGTCGATCCGGTCGGCGTGGAGAGGATCAGCCCGTCGGCGGTGTAACGGCCGATGCGATGACCGCCGAGGCGGGTTTCGTAGTGGCCGATCCGCATGGTCCCCGATTTGTTGATGGTCACATCGTTCAGCGCCGTGAAGCCGGCCGCCCCTCCCTCCTCACCGCCGATCGTCACGGTCAGATTCATACGGTCCTCGATCCGGTAGCTCCCCTCCCGAACCCGCTTCAGCGCCGGCTGCAGCTCGGTCATGCTGATCTCGGTGAGAAACCCGAGGGAGCCCATGTTCACTCCGAGGATCGGGGTCTCCTTCTCGGCGACGAGGCGCGCCGCATGGAGGAGAGTGCCGTCGCCGCCCAGGCTGATCACGAAGTCGCTGGAGATGAGGCGAAGGCGATCCTCTTCGCTGGGATCGCCGTTGTCGAGCACCCGGATCTCGGCGCCCCAGCGGCCCGCCCAAGCCTTGAGGCGGTCCGCGATCTCGGGGACACCCTGCTTTTTCCGGTTCGCCACCACGCCGAGTATCATCACACCGTCACCCTTAACAAGCTCCGTTCAGGCGGTCAACCACGAACTGGACAACCCGCGCGAGGAGTCCCCCCTCCGTGTCGAAGGGGAGGGCGAGAACGGCCTCGCCTGCCAGACGGCGCGCCTCCGCCGCCGAAGCCTCCACGCCGACCAGCCCCGGAAAAGTCGCCTTCCCCCGCGCCGCGTCCTTGCCGGTCCTCTTCCCCATCCGCTCCGCGCCGGCGGTCACGTCCAGAAGATCGTCGACGATTTGGAAGACCAGACCGAAGGCGGCGCCGTAGGAGCGGAGACCCTCGATCGCCTCCTCGGACGCGCCGGCGGCGATCCCCCCGGCGGCGGCGGAAACCGAGAGGAGCGCGCCGGTCTTCATCCGATGGATCCTCTCGAGCGCACCTTTTTCCCGGACCGGTTCCGTCTCGGCGAGGAGGTCGAGCGCCTGCCCCCCGATCATGCCGGTCGTGTCCACCGCGCGGCCCACCTCGTCGACCAGACGGATCCGCCGCTCCGCCGGGATCGGCTCGGCTCGGGCGAGGAGCGTCAACCCCCGCGTGAGGAGGGCGTCCCCCGCCAGGAGCGCCGTCGCCTCGCCGAAGGCGACGTGGCAGGTGGGGCGACCGCGGCGCAGATCGTCGTCGTCCATGCAGGGAAGATCGTCATGGATGAGCGAGTAGGTGTGAATCATTTCGATCGCCGCCGCGACCGCGTCCACACCGACCCCGCTCCCCCCCGCCGCCTCGTGCGCCGCCAGAGCGAGGATCGGCCGGATCCGTTTCCCGCCGGCGAAGACGGAGTGGCGCATCGCCCGGATCAACCCCTCCGGCCCCTCTTCCGGATCGAGAGGAAGGTAACGCTCCAGCGCCCTTTCCACGCGGTCGCGGTAAGGCGCGAGCGCTTCCGGCACGCCCTCGCTCACTCCTCTTCCCCCTCGCCGAAGGGTTCCTCTCGGATCCCCTCGCTTCCCCGATCGAGAATCTTCCGCACCCGAAGCTCCGCCTCGGCGAGGGCGCGTTCCAATTCCTTCACGAGACCGTTCCCCTCCTCGAAGAGCCGGAGCGACTCGTCCAGCGTACCCTTTCCCGCCTCCAGATCGCGCACGATCTCCTCGAGCCGGGTCATGCTCTTTTCCCAGTCGATCCGGCCGGCCTCCGGCGTGGTTTTTTTGCCACTCAATTTTTCACTCCTATCCATCCGCGGGGCGGATCCGCTCGGTTCTCGCGTCCGCCTCTCCCCTTCGGAAACGGATGGTGAGGAGCGCGCCGGGCGCGAGCGCCGCCGCGTCGAGCACCGCCCGTCCCACCTCGTCCCGCACGATGCTGTACCCCCGGTCGAGCACCGCCGACGGATCGAGCGCGCGGAGACTCCCGGAAAGGGCGGCGAGCCTCTCCCTCCGGCGTTCCCCCCCCCGCGTCGCCGCGGTCGCCAGCCGCCGGGAGAGATCGTCCAGTCGCTGCGTCTCCTCCCGCACCCGCGCCTCCGGAACGGCGAGGGCGCGGCTCTCCCGGAAACGGCGGAGCCTCTCCGCGAGAAAGCGGAGCCGCTCCTCCATCGGCCGGGCGACACGCCGCGCGAAATGCTCCAGGATCCGCTCCACTTCCTCCCGGTCCGGCGACAGCATCTCCGCCGCCGCGGAGGGGGTGGCGGCGCGGGCGTCCGCCGCCAGGTCGGCGATGGTGACATCCACCTCGTGGCCCACCGCGGAGAGCACCGGGATCCGGGAGGCGGCGATGGCCCGAGCGACGCGCTCCTCGTTGTAGGCCCAGAGATCCTCCAACGAGCCTCCCCCCCGGCCGACGACGAGCAGGTCCGCTGCCGCGGCGGCGTTCATCCTCTCGATGGCGGCGGCGATCTCCTCCGCCGCCCCTTCCCCCTGCACCCGGACGGGATAGAGGAGAAGCGTCACGGGAAAGCGGTCCCGGAGCACGCGGATCACGTCGTGGATCGCCGCGCCCGTCGGCGAGGTGATCACGCCGACCCTCTCCGGCCACCGGGGGAGGGGGCGCTTCCGCGCCGGATCGAAGAGTCCCTCCTTCTCCAGCCGCTCCACCAGCGCCCGAAAGGCGAGTTCCAACTCCCCCCGTCCGACCGGCACCAGACTCCGCACCACGATCTGATGCTGGCCGCTCCTCTCGTAAACCGTGAGGGACCCATAGGCGCGCACCCGAAGCCCGTCCTCGGGATGAAAGTTGAGCAGTCGATTGTTGCCCCGAAAGAAAACCGCGCGAAGCTGCGCCCTCTCGTCCTTGAGGGAGAAGTACATGTGCCCCGATGTGTGGTGAACGAAGTTGGAAATCTCCCCCTCCACCCAGAGCGGGGGAAAGGCCTCCTCCAGGGCGCCCTTCACCCGCGCCGTCAGCTCCGAGACGGACCAGATCTTCCGGTCCGCGCCGGTCCCGCTCGAAGGCTCGCGCTTCATCCGTCCTCCCGGCCGGCGGCGGCCCGCGCCGTGGCGCGCAGCAGAATCGCGGTGGTCACCGGCCCCACGCCGCCCGGCACCGGCGTGATACGGGACGCCACCGGCTCCGCCGACGCATAATGCACGTCCCCCACCATCCTCCATCCCTTCTTCGCCGAGGGATCCTCCACCGCGTGAGTCCCCACGTCGATCACCACCGACCCGTCCCGGAGCCACTCGCCCCGCACGAACTCCGGTCGCCCCACCGCGGCGACGAGCACCTCCGCCTGGCGGATGTGATGGAGCAGATCCCGGGTCCGGGAGTGGCAAACGGTCACCGTCGCGTCTCCCCCCTTTCCTTTTCGAAGGAGCAGGCTCGCGAGCGGCGCCCCCACGACGCGGCTCCTCCCCAGAATCACCGTCTCCGTCCCCTCCAGCGGGACCCCCTCCTCCTGCAGGATCTCCAGCACCGCCAGCGCCGTGCAGGGGGCGAAGCGAGGGCGGCCGAGGGCGAGAAGCCCCGCGTTCCACGGGTGCTGTCCCTCCACGTCCTTTTCCGGATCGAGCAACGAGAAGAGGACCTCTTCGTTCACTCCTGAAGGAAATGGGAGGCCGAGAAGGATGCCGTGGACCGAACGGTCCTCGTTGAGGCGCATCACCGCCCGCGCCAGCTCCCTCTCGGCGTTTTGGAGGGGAACCGTCTCGAGCACCGATTCGATCCCCACGCGCGCGCAGGCCCTCTCCCGGGAACGCATGTAGCTCGCGAACCCGGCGCCCGCGTCCTTCACCGCGAGGGAGACCAGCCGGGGGAAAACCCCCCGCGCCCGGAGCCTCTCCGTCTCCGCCCGGACCCCTTCCTCGATCCGCGCCGCCAGCGCCTTTCCGTCGATCCTTTTCTCTCGGGGGTCGGTCATTCTCTTTCGCTCCGCTCTTCCTCCGTCTCGACCGCCGCGGGCTCGCGGATCCGTTCGATGCGGAGGCTCCGGCCGGTCTCCCGGTCCACGTCCACCACCACGCCGTGCACGTAGGGATTCCGCGTGGACGCCTCGAACCGGACCGGCATCTGTGTGAGGAATCGTTTGAGGATGAGTTCGGTCTTCACGCCGATCACCGAGTCCTGGGGACCGGTCATGCCGGCGTCCGTGATGTAGGCGGTGCCGCCGGGGAGGAGACGCTCGTCGGCGGTCTGCACGTGCGTGTGAGTACCGATGACGGCGCTCACCCGACCGTCCAGATGCCACCCCATCGCCACCTTCTCGGAGGTCGCCTCGGCGTGCATGTCGACGAAGAGGATCGGCGTCTCCCGCGCGATCCGCGGCAGCACGGCGTCGGCCGCCCGAAAGGGGCAGTCCGCGCCCTCGAGGAAGACGCGCCCCATCAGATTGAGCACGCCGATTTTTCCCCCCGAGGGGATCGGGTAGACCCCCCACCCGCGGCCGGGCGTACCGGCGGGGAAGTTGGCGGGCCGGAGCACGCGGTCCCGGTCCCGCAGAAAGGGAAGCGACTCCTTGCGGTCCCAGGAGTGGTTGCCGCCGGTCAGCACATCGAAGCCCGCCTCGAACAACTCCTCGGCGATCTTCCCCGTGAAGCCGAACCCGCCGGCGGCGTTCTCGCAGTTGACGATCCGGAAATCCGGCCGGTACCGCTCGTTCAGATCGGGCAGACGGTCCCGGAGGGCGCGGCGGCCGGCGGCGCCGAAGAGGTCCGCCACGAAGAGGATGCGCACCCGGTCCATCACGTCCCCGGGCCCGGTCCGGGCGGGCCCCCCGCTACTTGGCGTATTCGACCGATCGGGTTTCCCGGATCACCACGACCTTGATCTGGCCCGGGTACTCCAGTTCCTTCTCCACCTTGCGGGCGATGCTCGTGGAGAGGCCGACGGCGTCCTCGTCGCCCACGATGCCGCTCTCGACCATGATGCGGATCTCGCGGCCCGCCTGGATGGCGTAGCATTTGTCCACGCCCTTGAAGCTCGTGGCGATCGCCTCCAGCTTCTCGAGACGCTGCACGTATGTTTCCAGCGTCTCCCCCCGGGCACCGGGCCGCGCGCCGGAGATGGCGTCCGCCGCCTGAACGAGCGGCGCGTAGAGCGAGCTGGCCTCCACGTCCTCGTGGTGGGCGCGGATCGCGTTCACCACCACCGGCGGCTCGCCGCACCTCTCCGCCACGTCGCCGCCCACCAGGGAGTGAAGCCCTTCCGTCTCGTGTGTGAGCGCCTTGCCGATGTCGTGGAGAAGACCCGAGCGTTTGGCGACCTGCGGGTCCAGCCGCAGCTCCGACGCCATCAGCCCGCAGAGCCACCCCACCTCCTTGGAGTGCTGGAGCACGTTCTGCCCGTAGCTGGTCCGGTAGTGGAGCCGCCCGAGAAGCTGCACCAGCACGTCCTGCAGACCGACGATCCCCATCTCCAGGGTGGTCTGCTCGCCGATCTCGCGGATGCGCTCCTCCAGGTCCTTCTCCGCCTTGCCGACCACCTCTTCGATCCGGCCGGGGTGAATCCGGCCGTCGGAGATGAGACGCTCCAGGCTGTTCCGCGCCACCTCCCGGCGGATCGGATCGAAACCGGAGAGGACCACCGCGCCCGGCGTGTCGTCGATGATCACGTCCACGCCGGTCGCCTGTTCGAAGGCGCGGATGTTCCGCCCCTCCCGGCCGATGATGCGCCCCTTCATCTCGTCGTTCGGAAGGGTGACCACCGAGACGGTGTTCTCCACGGAGTGCTCCGCGGCGCAACGCTGGATCGCCATGGTGACGATCTTCTTCGCCTCCCTCTCGGCGTTCCGCTTCGCCTCGTCCCGGATCTGGCGGACCAGCCGGGCCGAATCGTGACGCGCCTCCTCCTCCAGGTTGCGCATCAGCATGTCCTTCGCCTCCGCCGTGGAGAGTCCGGCGATCCGCTCGAGCTGACGGTTCTCCTTCTCCACCAGATCCTTCAGTTCCTCCCGGTCCTTCCGGATCTGTTGCTCCACCTTCTGCAGCTCCGCTTCGAGCCCCTTCGCCTCCGCCTCCTTCTTCTCCACCAGCTCCGCCCGACGGTTCAGCGTCGCTTCCTTTTCGGTGGAGCGCTTCTCCAGCTTGGCCAGCTCCTTGCGGCGCCCCTCCGTCTCCCGCTCGAATTTCTCCTTCGCCTTATACCATTCCTCTTTAGCCTCGAGGATCACTTCCTTCTTTCGGGTCTCCGCCTCTTTCTTCGCTTCCTCGACGATGCGCCCCGCCAGGTTCTGGGCGGATTCGAGGCGGTTCTTACCGAGCCGCCGGTTGACGCCCCAAGCCACGAGAAAGAGAGCGATCCCGATGCCGATCGCGATGAGGATCTGCGTGATTTCCATTCCGTTTTCCCCCCGGAAATGGGTCTATGTGAACGCGGACCGCGGATCCTTCCGGACCCGGTCCGGTGAAAAAAAACATCGAGCCCCGCCGGCGCGCGGACGGCCTCCTCCCGAGGAGTGCGCCGCGTCGCGGGCAGGGCCCGTTCCGGAATCTCTCGTACATCATCGCCCCGGGCGGGGCATCGAATCAGCCGTTCGTGACCTCCTCCAGGATGTCCCGCAGCTCCGCCACCCTATGGTCCACCTGTTCCTGCACCCGAAGGACCGCGATCCGCTCCTTGTGCAGCTCGTCGGCGATGTTCATCGCCGCCAGAATGGCGATTTTGGTGGACGACGAAATCGTGCCGCGTCCCTGGAGTTCGCGCATCTTCTCGTCCACATACTTGGCGATCCGCTCGATATAGCCGGGGTCCTCGGTCGCCTTGATGTGGTAGTCGCTCCCGAAAATGGTGACTTTCGCGCTTTTTTCTCGAGGATCCATATCCCCTCACGAACGAACGATCGATAGACGACGTCCGAGAATTCCTGAAATCCGGGCAGTGCCCGCTCGATCCGAGCGCCCAGCACCGCTTATATAATAATCCGAAAACCGGCCGGAATCTACTCGTCGAAGGAACGGATGCGCTCCAACATCCTGCGCACCTGCTCCCGCGCCTCGTCCCGGCTCTTTCGGTAAAGCTCGTTTTCCGACCGGAGCGCCCCCAAGTTCTCTCCCTCCGCGCGGAGGCTCTCCAGTTCCTCTTCCAGGGCGCGAAGCCGGCCCTCGTACTCCAGACGATCCCTCTCCCACTGCCGGCGCTGCTCCTCCATACGGGTAAACACGTGCCGGACATGGGCGATCTGTTCGTCGAGAGGACCGAAGCTCAAGTCTTCCATGAGGTTTTGCCCCTTAACCCCTGGTAACATAGCATATCCCCGAGCCGAGTCCAGAAAAAAACGGGCGGCGCCGGCCTCTTTTCCGACCGGTCGCCGCCGCCTTTCTTCGGGCTACTCCGCTTGGGTGGTCGCGCCGGCCGCGGTGGTTTCCTTGCCGCCGAGCGCGCCCCGGGCGGTTTCGACGAGGGCTCCGAAAGCCTGCTCGTCGTGGACCGCCAAATGAGCGAGCGCCTTACGGTTCAGTTCCACACCCGCCTTGTTCAGCCCGTCGATGAAGCGGCTGTAGGAGAGGCCGTGGACTCGAGTCGCGGCGCCGATCCGCACGATCCAGAGGGAACGGAAATCCCCCTTCTTCCGCTTCCGCCCGACGTAGGCGTTGCGGAGCGCTTTCTGCACGGTGTAGGACGCCGCACGAAACTGCTTCCCGCGGCCGCCCCGAAATCCCTTGGCCCGACCGAGCACCTTGCGATGACGCCGGTGTCCCGGAGGGCCGCTCTTCGCTCTCGGCATGGTTCTTCTCCTCGGGTTCCCCTATCGTGAGCCCGGGCGAACGACCCGGGCGTTCTTGTTCTTAACGCTCTTCCGCCGGCTCGTGGAGCCGTGCCGGCTCCTTTGCCTCCTCCGGCTCTCCCGGTCCCGCTTGGGGAGTCGGTTTCGGCTTCGCCTTCGGGGCGAGCACGAGTGAGAGGGTCCGCCCCTCCATCTTGGCGGCCAACTCGACGACGGCCCCTTCGCCCACGTCCTTCACGAAACGGTCCATCAGCCGCCAGCCGATATCGGTGTGGGCCATCTCCCGACCCCGGAACTGGATCGTCACCTTAACCTTGTCCCGACCGTCGAGGAAGCGGAGGGCGTTACGCAGCTTGAACTGGTAGTCATGCTCCTCGATCTTGGGCCGGAGCTTGACCTCTTTCAGATGGGTGACGTGCTGCTTCTTCTTCGCTTTCTGGGCCCGCTTGGACGCTTGGTATTTGTACTTCCCGTAGTCCATGATCCGACAGACGGGGGGACGGGCGTTGGCGGCCACCTCCACGAGGTCGAGACCTTTCTCCTCCGCCATGGCGAGCGCTTCTTCCGTCGGCAGAATGCCGATCTGCTCGCCGTCATCACCGACCACCCGCACCTGGGGCACGCGGATCCTCCGATTCACCCGCACGTTTACTGGTTTGATTGGCTCTCCTCCCCTGGCGCGAGACCGGTTTCCCGGCGTTCGATCTCGCCCCTGATCCTTTGAACGAATTCCTCGATCGGGAGCACGGTTTGTCCGCCGGCACGGTCACGCGCCGATACGGTCCGGGCTTCCGCCTCCCTCTCGCCCACGATCAACAGGTACGGGATCCGTTCCTCCCGTCCCTTGCGAATCCGATTCCCCAACGTCTCATTGGAGGCGTCGCGCGTCGCGCGCAGACCCTCACCGACGAGACGATCCTCCACCTCCCGCGCGTAGGCGTCCAGCTTTTCGGACACCGGGAGCACCCGCGCCTGCTCCGGCGCGAGCCAGACGGGGAACGCGCCCGCGTAGTGTTCCACCAGACAGGCGAAGAAACGCTCGAAACTTCCCAAGAGCGCGCGGTGGATCACGATGGGCCGGTGCGCGCCTCCGTCGGCGCCGCGATACTCCAAATCGAAACGCTCCGGCAGGTTGAAATCGACCTGGATGGTGGAGCACTGCCAGGACCGCCCCAGGCTGTCCCGAATCTTGATGTCGATCTTCGGCCCGTAAAACACCCCTTCGCCCGGATCCACCTGATAGGGGATTCCCGAATCGTCCAGAGCGCTTCGGAGCGCCGCCGTGGCTTTCTCCCAATCGTCGTCGCTCCCCACCGACTTCTCCGGCCGTGTGGAAAGGTAGACATCGAACGCCTCGAAACCCAAATCGTTGAGAATATGGATCGAGAAGCGGAAGACGCGGTCGATCTCGTCGTTCAGCGTTTCGGGCGTGCAGAAAAGATGGGCGTCGTCCTGCGTGAATCCCCGCACCCTCTTCAGGCCGTGCAGCTCGCCGGACTGCTCGTAACGATAGACGGTCCCCAGCTCCGCCCAGCGGAGGGGGAGGTCCCGGTAACTCCGGAGACGGCTCTTGTACACATGGATATGGAAGGGACAGTTCATCGGCTTCACGATGTAGTTGATCCCGTCGATATCCATGGGCGAGTACATCCGGTCCGCGTAGAAATCCATGTGCCCCGAGATTTCCCACAGATGCTGCTTCGCCAGGTGGGGCGTGTAGAGCACGTCGTATCCGTTCCGGAAGTGCTCGTCGTACCAATAGCGCTCGATCTCGTTGCGGATCCGCGCGCCCCGGGGATGCCAAAAGATCAATCCCGGCCCGTAGGTTTCGTCGCTGGAGAAAAGATCCAGCTCCCGGCCGAGCTTGCGGTGATCCCTCTTCTCCGCCTCCTCGAGACGCTTCAGATACGCCTCCAGGGAGGCGTCGTCCGGGAAGGCGACGCCGTAGATGCGCTGGAGCATCTTGTTCTTTTCGTCCCCCCGCCAATAGGCGCCCGCCACCGCAAGCAGGCGGAAGGCGCGGATCTCGCCGGTCGACGAGAGGTGGGGGCCCCGGCAGAGGTCGATGAAATCGCCGTGGCGATAGAGGGTGATCGTCTCCCCTTCCGGCAGTTCCCGGAGCATCTCGACCTTGTACGGCTGATCCGCCTTCTCGAAAAGGGCGATCGCCTCCTCGCGGCCGATCTCCTCGCGCAGGAAGGGAAGGTCCCTCCCCGAGAGCCCGCGCATCTTCTTCTCGATCCGGGGGAAGTCCTCGGGCGTCAGCGCGGAATCCATGTCCAGGTCGTAGTAAAAGCCGACGCCTCCGTACTTCTCACCCTCCCGGGTGGGCGGTCCGATGGCGAACTTCACGCCCGGATAGAGCTCGGCGATCGCCGAAGCCATCAGATGGGACGCGGAATGCCGGTAGACCTCATAGGCCTCTTCGTTCATCCGTTCCGGCAAAACAACACCCTCCCCGGACCGCGAGCGCCCGCGGGGACGCCGTTTCCGGAATACCAAAACGGGAAGGGAAAGGGTCCGCCCGTCGCGAGACCCCTCCTCCCCATCGAGATCGAAAGCGTGGTGGGCGATACTGGACTTGAACCAGTGACCTCTTGCATGTCAAGCAAGCACTCTAACCAAGCTGAGCTAATCGCCCACGATATTTGCAATTACGCTATAACCCCCGCATGATTATTTGAAGAAGGACCGGCTCTGTCAAGCCGAATCCCCCTCCTCCTCCTGATCCGTCGGGGCGGCGTTGGCCGCCTCGGAGAGGTCCACCAGATCGGCGATGGTCGTCTTCGCGCTCTGGTGCTGCCTCCTGTGGTATCCGGCCAGTTCGTCCCGCTCCTCCTGCTCCAGATACGCCTTGACGGAGAGCACGATTCGCCGGTTGGCCAGATCGAGCCGGACCACCCGCAGCTGGAGAATCTCGTCGGGCTGCAGCGCGTCCTTGTCCCGCGTCAGGTTGTCGGTGATCTGGGAGAGGGGCACGAAGCCCTCCACGTCGTTCCCCACGTCCACCACGACGCCTTTGTCCAGCACCTTGGTGATCGGCGCGTCGATGGTCGAGCCCTCGGGGAGACGGACCGCCATGTGCTCCCACGGATCGTCCTGCACCTGCTTGAGACCGAGCGAGATCCGCCGGTTCTCCTTGTCGATGTTCAGGACCATCACTTCCACGTCTTCGCCCTTCTTGACGATCTCGTTGGCGTGCTTGATCCTCTTGGTCCACGACATGTCGGAGATGTGCACCAGCCCGTCGATCCCCTCCTCCACTTCGACGAAGGCGCCGAAGTTTGTGAGGTTGCGGACTTTCCCGCTCAACTTCGATCCGACCGGATAGCGTTGCTCGATGGTGAGCCACGGATCGGGCTCCGTTTGCTTGAGACCGAGACTGATCTTCTCCGCCTCCCGGTCCACCTTGAGCACCACCGCTTCCACCGTATCCCCGACGTTGAGGATCTTCGAAGGGTGACGGATGTGACGGGTCCACGACATCTCCGAAACGTGAATGAGTCCCTCGATCCCCTTCTCCAACTCCACGAAGGCGCCGTAGTCGGTGATCGACACGACCCGGCCGTCCACCCGGGTATTGACCGGGTAACGGTTTTCCACGTCTTCCCATGGATAGGGGGTCAGCTGCTTGAGGCCGAGCGAAATCCGCTCCTTCTCCCGATCGAACTCGAGCACTTTCACCTGGATGGTGTCGCCGATGCCGACCACCTCCGAGGGGTGCCCGATCCGACCCCAGGACATATCGGTAATGTGAAGGAGCCCGTCGATGCCGCCCAGGTCGACGAAGGCGCCGAAGTCGGTGATGTTCTTCACCACGCCTTCCCGGATCTGGCCCTTTTCCAGCTCCTTGATCAGCTTCTCTTTCTTCTGGTTCCGCTCTTCTTCTAAAACGACGCGCCGGGAAACGACGATGTTCCGGCGGCGCTTGTTCAGCTTGATGATCTTGAAGGGGTACACATGCCCGATCAGGTCGTCCAGGTTGGGGACCTGACGGAGGGCGACCTGCGATCCGGGGAGGAACGCTTCCACCCCGAAGAGGT
The DNA here is from genome assembly GCA_016930695.1 of Candidatus Eisenbacteria bacterium. NCBI lineage: Bacteria > Candidatus Eiseniibacteriota > Candidatus Eiseniibacteriota bacterium. The sequence goes on along the minus strand of JAFGGD010000031.1, from coordinate 120,654 downwards.
CCACCACGACACCCCCCTTGATGCGGCGGACCAAACGCCCCTCGACGACGTTGTTGTCGTCGTAGGCCTCCTTGATCCGGCTCCACACCTTCAGGAAATCGGCCCGCTGCTTGGAAAGGACCACCAGGCCGTCCTGGTTTTCCAGCTTTTCCAGATAGACATCGATCTCGTCACCGACCTTGATGTTGATCGGCTCGGGAAACTCCGACAACGAGATCACGCCTTCCGACTTAAAGCCCACGTCGACCAGCACTTCACTCTCGCCTACGCGAAGGACGGTGCCGCGAACGATCTGCCCCTCCCGAATCTCCTTCATCGAGTCTTCGTAGATCTGGAGCATCGCGTCGAGGGATTCGCGATCTCCCTCGTCGTCGTCCTCGTCCACGTTGACGAAGCGAATGCGTGCGGGCGCCGGTTCGAGATCGCTCCCGTCCAGCGCTGCGTTATCGGCGTCCAGGGCGTCGTCATCGTCGTAACGATCCCGGCCGCGGCCGCGATCGTAACCGTGGTCCCTGTTCGCCCGTTCCTCGTGCCTGTCCTCCATGCTCTTTTCCATCCTCCTTCGTACCGGAAATGCACCCTCACTGAGGGCGAATAAACATCATAAGCGATCGGCGGGGCTCTGGCTACCCATAATTCGCCTCCAACCGCCGGATTTCGGCGATCACCCGATCCCCGATCCGGAGGTATCGGTCCTTCCGGTTCTCCCCCTCCACCTTCTCCGGATCGACCGGCTCGCCGTAGAAAAGCGCCAAACGGCCCCGGCGGAAGAGGGTGCGGCCCATGCCGCGGGTCCCCCGGACGTAGACGGGCACGATGGGGACCCCCGCGGAGAGTGCGATCATCCCGATACCGGGGCGGGCCTCCCCGACGCGCCCGTCCTTGGAGCGGGTTCCCTCGGGAAAGAAGAGAAGCGCTCCTCCGCCGCGGAGGATGGCGACCACGCGGGCGATGGTCTCCCGCTCCACTCCCCCGCGGCGGACCGGCACCGCGTTGTACGACCGGATCATCCTCCCGAACCACCGGTTCCGGAAGAGTTCCACCTTCGCGAAATAGTGCAGCTCCCGGGGAACGCCCGAGCCGACCACCACCGGATCGGCATAGGAGATGTGGTTGGACGCGACCAGCACTCCCCCCTCGCGCGGGAGCTTCTCCGCCCCCTCCACGCGAAAACCCCAGAGGAGACGGAGGGGGAAGCGGAGCACCTGATAGGCGAATGCGTAATGGAACCGCATCTTCACGACAGACCCGCCTCCCGCGCGAGCGCGACGATGCGTTCGACCTGCCCCTCCAGGGAGAGCCCGGTGGTATCGACCACCACCGCGTCCGGCGCCCGCCGGAGAGGGGCCGTCGCCCTCCCGGAGTCCCGCCGGTCCCTCTCCTCGATCTCCCGTAGGATCTCCTTCTCGTCCTTGCGGATCCCCGCCGCCTCCAGCTCCAGACGGCGGCGGCGCGCCCTCTCCCGCGCATCGGCGACGAGGAAGATCTTGAGAGGGGCGTCCGGGAAGACCACGGTCCCGATGTCCCGCCCCTCCGCCACGAGACCGCCGGCGGCCGCGGCCTCTCTCTGCAAGACGATCAGCAGCTCACGGACTTCCGGTATCGCCGAGAGGGGGGAGACGAGGCGGGTCACCTCCGGGTCGCGGATCGCCCGCGTCACCTCCTCGCCGTCCAGAAAGACCCCCATTTCGTCGGCGCCGCGCCACTCGGCCCGCACGCGTGCGCCGCGCGCGATCGCCGTCATCCTCTCCGGCCCCTCTTCCGCCGCGCCGGCGCGAATCACCGAGAGCGCCAGCGCCCTGTAGAGCGCCCCGGTGTCCAGATAGCGATAGCCGAGCGCCGCCGCCACCTTCCGGGCGGTGCTGCTCTTTCCGGCCCCGGCCGGTCCGTCGATGGCGATCACCCCTCGCATCGCTCCTCCTCCGTGATCGATCCGCCGAGTCCGAGGGCGGCGAGCGTTTCCATGAACCCGGGGAAGGAAACACCCGCGCAAGCGCTCCCCTCCACGATCGTCTCTCCCGCCGCGGCGAGCCCCGCCGCGACGGCGGCCATGGCGATCCGGTGGTCACCGCCGCTCTCGACGCGCGTCCCCCGGAGCGACAATTCCCCCCGCACCGTGAATCCGTCCGGTCGCTCTTCCGCCTCCGCACCGAAGGCGCGGAGCAGGCGGACCGTCGCCGCGATCCGGTCGCTCTCCTTCCGCCGGAGTTCCCGCGCGTCCCGGACCGTAAAGACCCCCGAGGAGCGCGCGCCCACCACCGCGAGAAGGGGGATCTCGTCGATCAGGCGGGGGATTTCGTCCCCGCCGATCACGGTCCCCCGAAGCGCCCCTCCCCCCTCGGCGGTCACGCGGATGCTCTCTTCCGCCCCTTCCTCCGCTCCCCCTTCCTCCGGCTCCCGGAGGATCCGGGCACCCATCCTCTCCAGCACGTCCAAAAAGGCGGTGCGCGTCCCGTTCGCCAGGATCCCCTCCGCCGTCACCCGCCCTTCCGGCGAGAGGAGCGCCATCGCCAGGGGAAACGCGGCGGCGGAAGGATCCCCACCCACCCGAATCCTCCTCCCACGGAGGGACGTTCCTCCCTCGACCCGTACGGTGAGCCCTTCGCGCAGGAGTTTCCCCCCCATGTAGGGGATCATCCTCTCGGTGTGATCCCGGGAGAGGGCGGGTTCGGTGACGCTCGTCCACCCCTCGGCGCGGAGCCCGGCGAGGAGGATCGACGACTTGACCTGCGCCGACGCGACTTCCGTCCGCCAATCGATCCCCCGCAGGGGGCCGCCCCGGATAAAGAGGGGCGGAAACCGCCCTCCCTCGCGCCCCTCGACAAGAGCCCCCATTCGCCGAAGCGGCTCGACGATCCGGCCCATGGGCCGGCGGCGGAGGGAATCATCCCCATCAAGGCGGGCATCGAACCGTTGCGAGGCGAGCAACCCCGCCAGAAGACGGAGACCCGTGCCGGCGTTCCCCAAGTGGAGCGTCCCGCCGGGCGGCCGGAGGCGGCCGCCACTCCCCTCGATCCGGAGCGCCTCCCCCTCTTCGGTGATCGCCACGCCGAGGGCCGAGAGCGCACCCTCCAGAGCCCGGCAGTCCTCTCCCCGGTTCGCTCCGAGCAGAAGGGTGGTTCCCTCCGCCATCGCGCCGAGCAAAAGGCCCCGATGGGTGATCGACTTGTCGCCCGGAGGACGGAACGTACCGGAGGGGGACGCGCCCGGAAGGATCCGGTATCTCCCACGCGCCTCCAACGCCTACATCTCGCGGCCGACCGCCGACGCCACCCGCCGCAGACGATCCATCAGCTCATGAAAGGTCTCCGGGAGGAGCGACTGGTCTCCGTCGGAAAGCGCGGCGTCCGGGTCGGGGTGCACCTCGATCATCAGGCCGTCCGCGCCGGCGGCGACCGCCGCGAGCGCCATGGGCGCCACCCATCGCCGATGCCCGGTGCCGTGGGAAGGATCGACGATCACCGGCAGCCAGCTCTCCCGCTGGAGCACCGGCACCGCCGAGAGGTCGAGGGTGTTCCGCGTCGCCCCCTCGAAGGTCCGGATCCCCCGCTCGCAGAGAATCACCCGGTCGTTCCCGGCGGCGACGACATGTTCCGCCGCCAGCAGGTACTCCCCGAGGGTGCTCATCATTCCGCGCTTGAGGAGCACCGGCTTTCCGGCCCGCCCCACCTCCTTGAGAAGCGAAATATTTTGGGCGCTGCGGGCCCCCACCTGCACCACGTCGGCGATGCGGCATACCCGGTCCAAGTCCCGCGGGTCGGCCACCTCCGTCACCACCGGGAGGCCGGTCGCTTGGCGCGCCTCGGCGAGCCGGGCGAGCCCCTCCTCCCCGAGCCCTTGAAAGGTGTAGGGAGACGTGCGCATCTTGTACGCGCCCCCCCGGAGCGCCGACGCGCCCGCATCCCGGAGAAAGCGCGCCAGGGCGACCAGGTCGATCTCCACCTCCACCGAGCAGGGCCCGGCGATCACCGGCACCTTCTCGCCGCCGAAAAGGAGCTCTCCCGCGCGCACCCCCGGCCGTTCCGGGTGAAAGTCCCGGTGGACGAGATGATAGGGCGTTGCCGGGAGAAGGACGCGCTCCACCGCCGGATGCCGCTCCCACTCCGCCGGATCGGACGCCCCCTCCTCTCCGACCAACGCGAGAACGCGTCCCGGCGGGTCGGTGGCCTCGACCACCCGCGCCCCCCGGCGCGCCAGAAGCCCGAGTAGATCTTCCCGGTCGGCCCGGGAGACATTGCTATGTAAATAAAGGATCATCGTTCGATCGATGTCACGCCGTTCCGAGACGCACCGAGAGGCGCAGGCGGTCCAGTTCGGTTTCGGTCAGATGGCGCCACTCTCCGGCCGCCAAGCCGCGGAGCGAGAGCGGTCCGAGACGGATCCGGAGCAATCTCTCCACGTTCAACTCCTGGGCCTCGCAAATCCTCCGGATTTCCCGGTTCCGCCCTTCCTGGAGCACCACCTCCAAGGTGGTGGTCCTCTTGCCGCGATGGATCAGGGTCACCTCCTCCGGGCGGGCGGTGCGCCCTTCGATCCGCACACCCCCCTGGAAACGGCGGATCCGCGCGTCGTCGATCGCGCCGGCCACGCGGAGCCGGTAGACACGGCGGACGTGGTATCGAGGATGGGCGAGCCGATGGGCGAGAGGACCGTCGTTGGTGAGCAAAAGCAGCCCCTCGCTCATCCGGTCGAGCCTCCCGACGGGGAAAAGGGGATGGGGCGCGCCGCGGAGGAAGTCGAAGACGGTCCTTCTCCCCTCGGGATCGAATGAGGTGGTGATGACGTTCACCGGCTTATGGAACAAAATGTACACGACCCGGCGAGGCACCTGAACGACCCGGGCGCCCACGCGGACCCGGTCTCTCTCCGGATCGATCCGGACGGTGAGATCCCGCACCGGCTGCCCATTCACGGTCACCCGCCCCGCGAGGACCATCTCCTCCACCTTCCGCCGGGACCCCAGGCCCGCGGAAGCCAGAAAACGGTTAATGCGTATCGTTTCACCCACGGTTTACCCACCGCCCGCGGCGGACCGGTCGGGTCCCGACCCCGGAGCCTCTGCGGGCTCCTCCTCCGTCGCCTCTTCCGCATGCGGGGAGAGCGCCGTCTCTTCCGTTTCCACGGCATCCCCTTCCGCTTCCGCCTCGACGATGACCGGATCCTCCGCCGAAGCCCCGGAGGGAGGCGTCTCTTCCTCCTCGGAATTCGCCTCTTCCGGGACCCCTTCCCCCTCCGAGAACGCATCCCCGTCGAGAATCTCTCCGCCCTCTCCTTCCTCCGGTCCCTCCTCCTCGGCCGGGCCGAGGCGGCGCTCCACCTCCTCCTCCACCTCTTCCATCTCCTGCGCCTTCATCAGCTCCGTCAGCTCCTCGATCCTGGGAAGGTCCTCCAGACCCTTTAATCCAAAATGGTTGAGAAAGTGATCGGTCGTGCCGTACAGGATCGGCCTTCCCACTCCCTCGGCCCGCCCGCGGAGAGTGATCAGATTCCTGTCGAGAAGGGTCTTGAGGACCCCGCCGGCGTCGACGCCCCGGATCTGTTCGATCTCGGGCCGGGTTACGGGCTGCCGATAGGCGATGATCGCCAGCGTCTCCACAGCCGCCCGGGAAAGACGCATCGCCTTCAGGTCGGTGCGCATCTTCCGGATCCAGGAGAAATACTCCTTCCGCGTGAAAATCTGGTAACCCCGCTCGATCTCGACGACCTGGAAGCTCCGTCCCTCCCGGTCGTACTCCTCCCTGAGCTCCCGGACCGCGTCTTGGATCTCCTTCGCCTCCGCCTCGGGTAGAATCCGCCGGATCTGGCGGATCGTCATCGGCTCGTCGGCGGCGAAGAAAAGGGCTTCAAGGACCCGTTTCGTGTTGTTGTTCTGCTGGGATTCCATCCGGCACTTCCGTTCGCCGCCGGATCCAGATGCGGCCGAAGAGACCGGCCTGGACCATGCGGATCCGTTGGAGGCGAAGCAGCTCGAGCACGGCGATGAAGGTGACGATCACCTCCTGCTTGGGAGGCTCCTCGCCGAAGAGGCTGGTAAACTCGACCTGCTCCTCCTCGCCGAGACGCCGCTCGATCAGCTCCGCCTTCTCTTCCATGTTGTATTCGTCGAGGATGACCTCGTAAGGATCGATTCGGGGCGCCCGCTCGATGAGCTGCGCGAACACCCGCAGCAGCCCGACCATGTCGACAGGGACCTGCAGCTCCGGCGGGTCCTCCTCCTCCCCCTCCTCGTCCTCCTCCGGCATAAACCGCGTGCGCCCCACGAGCAACCGCCGTTCCTCCCGGTCCCGCGTGAGCTGCTCCGCCGCGCGCTTGTACCGCCGGTACTCCAGGAGCCGGCGGACCAGTTCCTCCCGCGGATCCTCCTCTTCCTCCTCCTCGTCCTCCGCGGGGCGGGGGAGGAGCATCTTCGCCTTGATCCGCATGAGCGTCGCCGCCATGACGAGGAATTCGCCGGCCACGTCCAGGTCGAGCATCTGCATCATCTGCACGTGTTCCAAATACTGGTCGGCGATCCGCGAGATGGGGATGTCGTAGATGTCGATCTCGTCCCGCTTGATCAGGTAGAGCAACAGATCGAGAGGTCCCTCGAACTTCTCGAGCTGCACCCGATACCCGGTTCCCCGGATTTCCTCGGCGATGGATACCATAATGCGCATCTCCTTCGGCGACGCCCTATTGAAGCACAACGCCGCCGCGCCGTTCCACAAGAAAGCGCGGTGACCCAATCACCCGCGCGGGTGGAAGGTGCGGTGTACTTCCTTCAAATAGGATCGATCCACCGCGGTGTAGATCTGTGTCGTGGAGAGATCGCTGTGGCCGAGCATCTCCTGCACGTCGCGGAGGTTAGCGCCTCCCTCGAGGAGATGCGTCGCGAAGCTGTGCCGGAGCGTGTGCGGCGAGAGATGCGTGGTGATCCCCGCCTCCCGGGCGCGTCGTCGCAGGATTTTCCAGACGCCCATCCGGGAAAGAGGAGCGCCCCGCCAGTTCAGGAAGAGGGTCTCCCCCCGCCTCCCCTTGAGGAGACGGTCCCGGGCGTCGCGGCGATAACGCTCCACGAAGCGGAGGGCCCGCCCTCCCACCGGAACGATTCGCTCCTTTCCCCCCTTGCCGACCACCAGCGCGAAACCCTCCTTCGCGTGAAGCGACCGTGCCGGAAAGTCGGTCAGCTCGGAGACGCGCATCCCGGTGGCGTAGAGAAACTCGAACATCGCCCGGTCCCGGAGACCGAGGGGAATCGTCGGCTCGATGCGGTCGAGCAAACGGGCGACCTCGGCCACGGGGAGCGCGTGCGGTAGACGGAGGGGGAGTCGCGGCGAGAGGAGGCGCGCCGTCGGGTCGCGGTCGAGGATCCTTTCTCTCACCAGAAAACGGTGGAACATCCGGAGCGAGGAAGCGCGCCGCGCGAGTGTGCGCGCCCCCAGCCCCCGCGCGGCCTCCCCCTCGGCGAAGCGGGCCGGGTGAACGGGGAGAATCGCCTCAGGCCGCTGGATCCCCTCTTTCAGCAGGAAAGCCAGGTATCGCTCCAGGTCGCGCCGGTAGCTCTCGATGGTGTTCGCGGCGAGCCCCCTCTCCGTTTTCAGAAAGGCGAGAAACTCCCCCAGCACGAGTCGTAAAGGAGGAACGCCGCGACGGCTCATCGGACGCTCCCTCCGCCGAGACGATCGAGGATCCGTCTCGCCAGCACCGGGCCGATTCCGGGAACGGTCCGGATCCCCTCTTCCCCCGCGCGGAGAATCCCCTCGATCGACCGAAACCTCTCGAGAAGGCGCGCCTTGCGATCCGCGCCGAGACCGGGGACGGTATCGAGCGCCGATCGGGTCACCCCCTTTCCGCGCGTGCGGCGCTGATAAGTGATCGCAAAACGGTGCGCCTCGTCACGGATCCTCTGCAGCAGGTAGAGCGCGGGCCCCGCCTCGAGGCGCAACGGATCCCCCACTCCTTCCCGGAACACCTCCTCTTCCCTTTTGGCGAGTCCGACCAGGGTCACATCCGTCACGCCGAGGACGCGGACCGCGGAGAGAGCCGCCCCCAACTGCCCCTTCCCACCGTCCACCACCACCAGGTCGGGGAGGGGATCCCCGTCCGCGAGCATCCTCAGGAACCGCCGTCCCACGATCTCCCCTATGGACGCGAAGTCGTCGATTCCTTCCACGGTCCGGATGCGATAACGCCGGTAACGCCCCTTCTCGGGGAGACCGTCTCGAAAGGAGACCGACGATCCGACCAGATCTCGGTCCCCCAGGTTGGAGATGTCGAAGCACTCGATCCGCCTCGGCAGGACGGGAAGTTCGAGAACGCGCTGCAGCACCCGGAGCGCCTCGTAAGTGCGGTCCTTGCGCGCCAGCTTCCGGAGAAGCAGCGATTCCCGCTCGTGCTCCGCGTTCGCCCGGGCCAGATCGACCAGCCGCCGCTTCTCGCCGCGAAGAGGGGCGTGGATCCGGACCGACCGTCCCCTCTCCGCGGAGAGCCACGCCTCGATCGCCTCCCGGTCCTCCACTTCACGGTCGCAGAGGATTTCGTCCGGTGCGCCCGCGCCTCCGGCGTAGACCTGTTTCAGGAAGGACCCGAGGGGATCCTCCTCGGCCCCGCTCCGGATCGGAAACGCCTCCTTCCCGCTCATCTTCCCTTCCCGAATCCGCAGGAGCACCGCCACATCCTCCCCCTCTCCCGAGGAGAGGGCGATTACGTCGCGGTCGGCTCGATCCGTACTGGTGATCCTCTGCCGTTCCGTCACCCGCTCCACCGCGCGCGCCTGGTCCCTCAGGATCGCCGCGGCCTCGTACCGTTTCTCCGCGCCGGCCCTCTCCATCTCCGCGCGCAGATCCTTCACGAGTCGATCGTTTTTCCCTTTAAGAAGGAGGATGATCTTCTCCACCATCCGCCCGTACTCTTCCTCGCCGATTCGTCCCTCACAGGGACCGAGACACTTGCCGATCTGGAAGTCGAGGCAGAGCCGCACCCCCTTCCGGTCCGGATCGTGCCGGCAGGTGCGTACGGGAAAGATCCGATGCACCAGGCGAAGGACCCGGTGCATCGCTTTGGCGTCCGTATACGGCCCGAAGTAGAGCGCGCCGTCCGCCTCCACCCTCCTGGTCGCGAAGACCCGGGGAAAACGTTCCTGCACGGTGATCTTGATGAAGGGGTAGCGCTTATCGTCCTTGAGGCGGACGTTGTACCGGGGGCGGTGCTCCTTGATCAGGTTTTGCTCGAGGATGAGCGCTTCCGTCTCCGAGTCGACCAACACCGTCTCCACCGATTCGATGCGGGAGACGAGCGCCCGGAGGCGCGCCGACTCGTGGTGTCTCTGAAAATAGCTCCGCACACGCCGCCGCAGGCGGTTCGCCTTCCCCACGTAAATCACCCGCCCGCCGCCGTCCTTCATCAGATAGACGCCGGGGTGGTCCGGCAGGCGGTCGAGACCCTTCGGCTGCTTCATGGAAGCCTCCCTGACAGGGAGTGTAGAAAAGTGATCGCCCTACGACAAGGACCGCCGGAGGAGGAGAGCGCGCTTCAGGTCCCCCAACTCCCGCCGGCAGAGAAGGGTCGCGGCGGCGAAATAGACCACCCCACCCGCGGCGATGGCCCCGACCACGTGAAGAATCTGACCGGAGAGAGGACCGGGATCGGTGGGTTCCAGAAGAAGCGACACGACGTGGACCGTCCCCCCCATGACGATCGCGCAGAGAAACACCCGTAGCCAGGTGCCCAGAAGCCGTCCCTCGCGGATCGGCCCGTGACGCCGGACGAGAAGATACAACAGCAATAAAAAGTTCACCACTCCCGCAAGTGATGTGGCGAACGCCAATCCACCCACCGCCAGACTCCGGTAGAGGAGAAGGTCGAAGAGGATGTTGGTCCCCATGGCGATCGCCCCCACGATCACCGGTGTCCGCGTGTCCCTGAGCGAGAAGAACATCTGCGACACCCCTTTTACTCCACCATAGGCGAAGAGTCCCAGCGAGTAGAAAACCAGCGTCGTTGCCGTGATATCCAACGAACGCCCCGCGTCGAAGGCGCCCCGTACGAAGAGCAGGCGGACGATCGGCCGGCCGAGCACGATGAGCCCCACCGCCGAGGGGAGAAGCAGGAAAAAGAGCAGGCGGAGCGTGTACGCCAACGTCTGCTTCGCTTCATCGATTCCCTCCCGCGCCACCTGCGCGGACAACGTGGGGAGAGACGCCGAGGCGATGGCCGTCGCGAAAATCGCCAGCGGCAGGAGCATCACCCTGTTTCCCATCCTGAGGGCCGTCACCGAACCCTCCGCGAGCAGAGTGGCGAAGAAGGTGTCCACCATGATGTTGATCTGAACCACCGCGAGCCCCACGATCCCGGGGAGCATAAGCGCACCCACCGCGCTCAGTTCCGGGCTTCTCGGGTCGAAATGAAACCGAAAATGGAACCCCCGTCGCGGGAGGATGGGGAGCTGCGACAACAGCTGTCCGAGCGATCCGACAAGCACGCCTACGCAGAACAGATCGATTCGCAGAAATCCCCGGTCGGGGAGTCGCATGGCGATCAGGGCGAAAGTGATGATCCCGATGTTGAAGAAGACCGGCGAGAAGGCGGGAACCGTGAAATGGCGAAGTGCGTTCAGGATCCCCATCGTGAGCACGGCCGGTCCGATGAGAAGCAGATAGGGGAAAAGGATACGGGTCAACCGCACCGCCGCCGCCATTCTCTCCGGGTCTTCCCTCCACCCAGCAGCGTAGAGTCTGAGTATCCAGGGAGCGATCACTACTCCGGCTCCGACGCTGAGCAGTAAAAGCAACCCGAGTACGATCAACGCGTTGCTTCCGAAACGATTCGACTCTTCCTTTCCCTTCGCGATCCGATGTTGGGTAAAGATCGGCACGAACGCCGCGTTCATTACCCCCTCTCCAAAAAGGCGCCGGAAGAACGTGGGGACCGAAAAGGCGAGATTGAAAGCATCCGCGTACAGGGAGGTGCCGAAAAGAAAGGCGAAAATCACGTCCCGGATCAGGCCGAATACATGAGAGAGAGCCGTCCCCACTCCGATCTTTCCGGCCGACCGACCAATTTCCGCGTGCTCGTCCCGCGCCGCCATCTCTCTCCCGCTCCCTTTCTACTTTAGGATTCCCGCGGAATGCATCTCACGCCGCAGCTCAAGTTACACCGGCCGAGCCGGATAGAGAAGAAGGAAAGCGCGGGAGGAGGCGGGTCGCCTCACCGGGAAAAAAGGGGGAGTCAACCGAACGGGCACACGCCCACCTCGACGGAAACCCCCGGCGGCTCACGCCGCCCGAACATCTCTTCCCCGAAACCGGGGCCCGCGCCGTCGCGCGGGCCCCAACCCCGTTTTCAACCAAACCGCGCCGTTCGACCGGTTTCTTAATCGTGGAACAGGCGCTTGATCGCACCCCAGCTCTTTCCGGTCACCCAATTCGCGGTCGCTCCGTTGGACGCCTGAGGGCTGAAATTCCAATCGAACCCCTCCAACGAGGGCCGGGTCCAATCGCCATAGCCGTCCGGGAGCCGGATCAGTGATTCGCCGTGATTCGCTTCGGATCCATAAGTGTACTGATCGATCAGCTCGCCGTCCCGCCGCAACTCCACCGTATCGCCCGTGTTCGAAAGACCGTTCCCGATCCTGCCGTCGTCGGTAAACACCGGACCGACGAATCCGGTCGGTGCGCCGCCGCCGAAGAGCGTGATGAAACCGCCCGGCTCGACCACCGTGCCCTCCGGGAAGGCGAAGGCGGAGGCGGTCGCGTCGTCGTCGGAAAGTGTCCACCCCGAGAGATCCACGGACGCACCTCCGGCGTTGTACAGCTCGACGAACTCGTCTTCGTAAGCCTCGATCAGACCGTCGTTGTTGGCGTCCTGCTGCGGCGAGGCGAGGATCTCGTTGATGACCACCATCGGCAGGCCGTCCTCGACGGTATAGCCGTACAAGGTCACCGGCGCTCCTTCCGGCTCCCAAGTGGTCAACGTGTCCGTGTCGGTGGCGCACAGGTAATACTCCACCGCAGTTCCCACCGGCGCCGGCGGGATAAGTCCCTCATACCAGTTTCCACCCGTCTCGATCATGGAAACCATCTGATACACGCCGCCGTCCAGCCTGTAGTAAAGACCGACCACCAGAAGCCCCTCGTCATCGGTCACCTGCGCGCTCACCAGAACCGTGTCGGCGGACGAGGGGAAGGCGGGTTCGTGGCTCGTCGCGAAAAACTGCGGGTAGTTGGTGCTCGCTCCCCAAGGATCGTTCGGATCGCCCGGAGTCCCGTAGTCACCGTCCCCGTAGGTGGAGATCACGCACTCCTGCCAATTCGAACCGGTATTGTTGTTCGCTTCCGGATCGATACACTCCATCGAAGCGCCGGTCGGGTCCGGAAAGGTGTCCCCGTCGTCGTAGTATACCGAGTCGACGGTGACGCTCCCCGCACGCAGAACCACGCGATCCTCTCCGTTCCCCAACGTCATTCCGGAATATTGATAGTCGCAGTTATAGCCGCCGTTCACCGAGAAGTCGTCGTTCCGGCCGAGAACGAGAAAGCCGCCCGGCCCGATCACCAGCGCTCCTCCCCCGTCGATCACGTGCTCCTCGCTCTGCCCGTCGCCGATCGTCCAGCCGTCGATGTCGATCGCCGCGCCGGTCCGGTTGTACAGCTCGAGCCATTCGCCGTAGGTATCGCTCACCTCATTCGGATTCTGCATGATTTCGGTGATCACCACGTCACCCGGGTTCGCGCCCCACAGAGGCGCCGCCCAGGCGCAGACGAACAGCAGCAATACCATCCAAAACAAACGCATCGTGTTTTTCCTCCACTTTGTATCCGGTTCTTTCCCTCTTTTTGCGACTCGTTCGGTTCTTTCTCCGTCACGGCCCGATCGCGTTCCCCACACCACCCCCTTTCCCGAGCTGGCCACGAAGGCGCCTGACGCACGGTTCATGCCGTTTCACGGGATGCGGGTGAGATGAGGGAAAGCCCCGAAAAGAGGGGAGATGCCCGCCGGAGTGGAGGGAATCGATTACCAAGGACGACCACGGCGTGGTCGTTCATGCGTCGCGAGACGACCACGGTTTGGCCGGCGCCCCGGCCCGGCGCACCCCCCGCCTTTCTTTTTCCCTTCCGCGGACGCCCCCGAATGCCGATGATTGCGAGGTGGCGCCGGGAAACGGTTCGGCGCCACTCAGCGGGCACGGGCCCGCCTCAACGACAAGGGAGGAGTACATGAAGCGAAGGATGATTTTCCCGGTTCTGATGATTCTTGTGTTGGCGGGACCGGCGCTCGCCGGCTTAGGCATCGGCCCCCAGGTCGGCTACTACAAGGCTTCCGACGCCGACGAGGGAGAGTTCCTCTTCGGCGGCGCTCTCCGGCTGAAACCGATCCCCTTTCTCGGCGTCGAGGGATCGATCAATTACCGCCAAGAGAGCTACTACGACGACGCCCTTAAGGTGAAGAGCTGGCCGGTCATGGTGACCGGTCTCGTCTATCCCATTCCCTTCGTCTACGGCCTGGCGGGCGCGGGTTGGTACAACACCACCTTCGAATACGACAGCCAAGTATTCCCCGGCCTGGGCGACGAGGAGACGACCAGCGAGATGGGGTGGCACGTCGGCGCCGGCGTCGAACTCCCCCTCGGCACGGGGGCGCGCCTGGCGGGCGACGTCCGCTACGTGTTCCTGGATTACGAATTGGAGGGGACGTCCGAGCTCCAATCGGCGGATAGCAATTTCTACGTGATTACCGTGACGCTTTTCTTCGGCGGCTGACCGCCGTCCCCTATCGCGCTCGGGAAACGAACGGGCCGGGCGGTCCTGCCGTCCGGCCCCTCTTTTCGAAGAGACGCTTCCTTCCTCGAAAACCGATGTGCCTCTCCTCAGCGCGTCGGGGAACCGCCACCCCCCTTTTTCAATATTTTGAGCGCCTCCTCGATCGCGTCCAATCCGAGCGCCTCTTCCTTGGATGCTTCGGCGAGGCGAGCTTCCGCCCGGGCGCGTCTTTCGGCGCTCTTCCAATGAGCCGTCATTTCCGCGCGCTCCACCCCGGAATAAGGAAAGAGCGTGGCGATCTCGTTCCAACACTCGGAAACGTTTCGATATCGGGCTTCCGCTTCGCTCAGCGAGGCTGCACAGGCCTCGGGGAGTACCTGCCGGACCTCTTGGAGATAACCGACCGCGTTCCGCCGGCACACCGCCCATCCCGCGGCGGTGTACGCAATTCCGAACGCGTCTCCCTCCCCGGTCTCCATCGCCGTTCTCCAATGAACATATGCGCCGGGCCCCATATCGAATCCCCTGTAACAGTACTCCTCCGGCTTACGGTTCAGTTCGAGGGCATAGGCGAGGGCCGCTTCGGCTACGCGCCCCGCCGGCTCGGCCGCCCCGCGGCGAACGGTGTGCATCTCGAACCAGCCGGGATCGCTTCCGGCGACCTCGTCCCGGCACCGCGGCCCGTATCCGGTTCGACAATCCACGCCCTTATAGTAATAGCCCCGTCCATCGACGCCGTAGACCACGTACGATTCGGGAAGGTTCATGTGAAAACCGTAGGCGGGCGTCCCGTTCTCGATCGCTGTCCGAACCGAGTCCCACGCAGCGGCGCGGATCGCGTCGAAGGAGGGCTGGGAAACATGGGAGGCATAAGTGGCCACCTCGAGACCGGCGGCGCGAAGAATCTCCTCAAAACGCCTCTTGTCCCAAAGACCGAGACAATTCGACGGGATCGACGGCGCCGCGTTCAAGAGAAAGGCGTACCCCGTCGTTCCATAAAGCCGGGATTCGGAAAAATCGAAGCCCAGATAATCCGCGCATCCCCATAAGGCGCCCAAATCGGTGAAGAACGTTTCCCTCCACTCCAATCCATGCAAACCGACGTAATCCGGCGCCACGGCCGGATCGGGAGGATCATACTTGATCGCCGAATCCTTGATGGGTGCAAGAATATAGCGCCGCAAGATCTCGTGTTGATCCACCGATGGGGTGAAATAATTACCGCCGGTCATGGCGACCACCAGATCCAGGTCGGGAAATCCGAAGATCGCCTGCCCTCCGAAACCGCCGCCGCTGAAGAAAAGGACGGGCGAACCGTCGACGAAGAGAACGCTTCTCCCCCAGTGATTCCAGTACTCCGAACTCGGACACTCCCGACCCGGTCCCCCGCAGCGGTCGAACCAAGAAGCGGGCGCGATCCGGCGCCCCTCCCACAGGCCTCGGTTCAGATACAGCCGGGGGACCTTCACGAAATCCCTCGGACGGAGAAGCACTCCCCCTGCGGTTCCATCCGCGGCATACTCGTATAAGTATCTTTGAAAACCGAGAGGCCGAAAGAGGTGCTCCTCCGCGTACGCCCAAACGTGCATCCCCGTCGCCTTGCGCAGGATCTCACCCAACAACACCGGCAGGCCGCTGTTGTATACGAAACGGGTCCCGGGCGGATCGGCCAGAGGCAGGCCGAGCAGGAAGGCGACGCGGTCGGGGCATTGCTGCATGCGGCGGTTCGTGTTGCGGTCGTCATAATAGGAATAGGAAAGCTCGTCCCACTCGAAACCGGCCGTCATCGCCAGTAGATGCTCGATCGTCATTTCCCTCTTCCCCTCTTCGTCGAACAGGGAAGCGTGTTCGGGAAAAAACTCCGCTACGTGTTGATGGAGTCCGGTCATCTCTCCGCGGTCGAGGGCGACGGCGATGGAGGTCGCGATCAGCCCTTTCGCGTTCGAGTAAATCGGATGGGGCTTGGCGGCGTCATAGCCGTAGAAGTACTCCTCGAACACCAGCCGCCCGCCGCGTACGACGAGAATGGAATGCAGGTTTGGATAGGCACCGGCCAGGACGCGTTCGACGAGTCGCTCGAGCCGCTCCTCATCGAGCCCCTCCTCCGAGGCGTCCCCCACCACCCAATCGCCCGGAACCGCCTCCGGAACCCGATAGGTGTAGCGGAGAACGGGCCGCCCTTCCCCGTCCAGCCGCGGCGTCCTGTACGGGAGAACCGCTTCCGGATCCCGGCGAATTCGTTCAAGCGTCATCGGAAGCGGATCGCCTTCCACGCGAAACGAACCCTCGATTCTGTCCGGCGCGATCCACCTCCCGGAGAAAGACGAGGGGAACATCCCCACCGCCATGTCCACCCGATCCCCCACCAGCCGGACTTCCGGGACGGGCACATCTTTGATCCCATAGAGGGGGCTGTCGTAGTATGCGCGAAGGCCGCTTTCTCCCTCCCGGTAGACTCGCCAATAGAGATCGATTTCCACGTCCCTCGCGAGGATGATTCCTCTCCAGATTCCCGTTACGTCCTTTTCCGTAGCCGGATCCGCCCCGGCCCGCGGCGGCGGGACGAGAGCCAGAAGAATGAGAACGGAAACGAAGCGTCTCATGTTCTTTTCCCTCGGATGCGTGATTCGTTCCCTTCGATCCGGAAACGCTCTCATCGACCCATAAACGCGGGAGAGGATCTTCCTCTTGAAGAGGATCGTTAAAAGGACGCCTACCGCGTGCGTCGCGCTGTCCGCCGGGTCATCGGTCCGCCCGAACAAGGGGACACCGAGGCGCCGGCGGAACTCCGTGACCGCCCTCAGGCCGAACACCGCCGCGCCTCGCGCGGCGGGTGAGCCCGGTCAAGACCGATTCCGAAGAAGCGCCTCCGCGATCCTCCCGGCCCAACGGTCGACGGCGGCCCAATCCCGGAAATCACCCACGGGCGCCTTCACATTCCGCACGATCCACCTCTCGAACCGCCCCAGTTTCTTCACGTCGATCGCGCCGAGGAAAACGGTGATCTCCCGCGGTCCGATCCCGTCGAGAAGGGGCCGCAGCTTCTCGGGGAAGAGCCGCCCCTTCACAAGCTCCTTCGGATCCCCCTCCCCGGTCGGTCCGCTGGAGAACACCCAGACGGGGCGTCCGGCGAGCGCCGCCGCGTTCTCCTTGAGGAATGCCGCCCCTTCTTTCCTCCAACGCCCCATGTACACCGATGCGCCGAGCACCACCGCGTCGTATCCGGCCGGGTCGGCCGCGCGCACCGCGGAAAACAGATCGACCGGTAGACCCGCCTCGCGCAGCACTCCGGCGATGCGCTCGGCGATTTCCTCGGTCGCCCCGTGCTTCGTGGCGTAGACGATCAAAACGCGTTTCGCCATGTTCCTCCCCTCGGGGCTCACGTCCTTTCGACCCAAGCGCGGAGGACGAAGTACATAGACGCGAAAGCCAAGGATGCCATGATCGCCGCGACGACAATCATGTTTCGCATACGAATTGGTTTTATTTTAGTATGAACTACCGCGCTCACGGCGCAGATCGACGCGAATCAAAGGACCGCGGCGACGAGGGGCATCCGTATGCTCTCCATGTTTCCTCCCTCCCCTACTCCGGCCCCGTGTCCGGTTTGACGACCAATCCTTTCCGAAAGTAATGCGCCCGGATCCAGTTCCGGTTCATGTACACGTGCAGCACGGCGACGACGGCCAGGGCGATACCGCCCCCCTCGTGAAGCGTCTCGAACGCTTCGGAGGGGAGTCCGCCCCGCGAAAGCCCCGTCAGAAGCTGATTGAGCAGAAGAAGCCCTAGAATCGGATTGAGGATCTTCAGAACGGCGTTCTTTCTCATCGATCGTACCTCGGAGTTTGTGGTCACCCGGGAGTGGGGGCCGGCTCGATTCATCGCGCGCACCCCCATTCCCCGTCCCGCGTTTCCCGCGCCCGCACTCTTTTCCGCGCGCGGGATCCCCTATGGGTTCCCGGTTCTCTTCCCGGCGTTTCCATGCGGACCGTTCGACGCACCGCTCCCGGTGTAGAAGAGCCGGGGGCGGATCACCCGTCCCTCCGGTGAAACCGCCACCCCCTCCATCTCCAGGAGGGCGCGCTTCATCTCCACGCCGCCCTGGAAACCGCCGAGCCCGCCGTCCCCCCGAACGGCGCGGTGGCAGGGGACCACGACCGGAAAGGGATTGGTCGCCAGAGCCCGCCCGACGGCCCGGGCGGCGCGGGGCGCGCCGATGCGCGCCGCGATCCCTCCGTAGGACGCCACCCATCCCCTCGGGATCGCGTGCTCCGCCTCCAACACCCTCCTTTGAAACGCACCGCACGATTCCAAATCGACTCGGGAGAGGGCGAAGCGGATCGGCGCTCCACCGATGGCCGCCTCGATCTCCCGCGCGAGCGCGTCCACGACCGGATCGTCGCCCGCCCGCGCCCCCGGAAAGAGGGCTTCGATTCCGGCCGGTCCCAACCCGCTCGGAAGAAGGATCCTTCGGACGGCCGGACGGCGCGCGCACTCGATCCAGAGAATCGCGAATTCTCCGAATCGCGAGGATCGGGTCAGGTAATGCAGGGGAGTGGATGGCGTGATGGCGGCCTCCTTACGGGAAAGAGGGACGGCCGCTCGGTGCCGGCGCGATCCGGCGGCCGTCCCCAGTCGCCTCGACGGCGAACCGCGAACCTACTTTTTCTTCATCGCCGCCCGAACGCCTTTCGCGTAGGCCGGATCGGCTTTCGCGAAGTGCCCGAGCTGGCGCTCCACGATCTCTTCCGGCACGCAGCACATCGCCCCGGCGATCGCGGCGTGGAGACGCTTCTTCTGGTCCTCGGGAAGAAGCCGGTAGAGATTACCCGCCTGGGTGTAATCGTCGTTCCCCTCCCGGTGGTCGTAACGGTCCGCGTCGCCGGAGATCCGGAGCGGCGGCTCCTTGAAACGGTGGTCCTCCACCGGCCCGCCGAAGCTGTTCGGTTCATAGGGAACCGAACCGCCGCCGTTGCCGTCGAAGCGCATCTTGCCGTCCCGGTGATAGGTGTTCGTTTCCACGCGCGGCTTGTTGACCGGCAGGCTGTCGTAGTTCACGCCCAAACGATACCGGTGCGCGTCGGCGTAGGAGACGACGCGGAACTGAAGCATCTTGTCCGGGCTGTGCCCGATGCCGGGAACCACGTTCCCCGGAGAGAAAGCGGACTGCTCCACGTCGGCGAAGTAGTTCTCGGGGTTCCTGTTCAGCTCCATCACGCCCACCTCGATCAGCGGGTAATCGCCGTGGGGCCAAACCTTCGTCAGGTCGAAGGGATTGTAGGGAGTCTTCTCCGCGTCCATCTCCGGCATCACCTGAACCATGAGGCGCCATTTCGGGAATTCCTTCTTCTCGATCGCCTCGAAGAGGTCCCGTTGATGGCTCTCCCGGTCCTCGCCGACGATGCGCGCCGCTTCTTCGCCGGTCAGGGTCTGGATCCCCTGCAACGTCTTGAAATGAAACTTGACCCAGAACCGCTCCCCCCCGGCGTTGATGAGGCTGTAGGTGTGGCTCCCGTAGCCGTTCATGTGGCGGTAACTCTTCGGCAGGCCGCGGTCGGAAAAGAGGATCGTCACCTGGTGGAGGCTCTCCGGGGAGAGGGACCAGAAGTCCCACATGGCGGTCGCGCTCCGCAAATTGGTTTTGGGATCTCTCTTTTGGGTACGAATGAAATCGGGAAACTTGTAAGGGTCGCGGACGAAGAAGACCGGCGTGTTGTTCCCCACCAGGTCCCAGTTCCCCTCGTCGGTGTAGAACTTCATGGCGAAGCCCCGGACGTCCCGCTCGGCGTCGGCGGCGCCCCGCTCTCCGGCGACGGTGGAGAAGCGAACGAAGCACTCCGTCTTCTTCCCGATCTCGGAGAAGAGCGAGGCCTTGGTGAATTTCGTGATGTCGCCGGTGACGGTGAAGGTGCCGTACGCGCCCGAGCCCTTCGCGTGCACCACCCGCTCGGGGATCCGTTCCCGATTGAAGTGGGCGTGCTTCTCGAAGAGCTGCCAGTCCTGAACCAGAAGCGGCCCGCGCGGTCCGGCGGTCAGCGAGTTCTGGTTGTCTCCGACGGGGATCCCCGCCGAGGTGGTGAGTTGCTTCTTTTTTTTCTTCATGGCCCTTCCTTTCGTGAGACGAAACCTCGTTTTTCGCCCCTGCCGGGGGATCGGAGTCCAATCGAAAGCTCTATCCCGGCGATGCGCCCTTTCTCGCGCACTCCGCGCAGACGCCCCGGAACTGGACGAGGTGGTCGTTCACCTCGAATCCCAGACGTCGCGCCTCGGGCGGCGCCTTCAATTCATCGAAGGCGCTCTCCTCGAAATCGATCAGCTTGTCGCATCGCAGGCAGACCAAATGATGGTGTGGTTGTCGGTTGGGATCGTATCGCGCGGCGCTACCCGGATGACAGACTTTCTTGACGAGACCGAAGCGGACGAGCAGTTCCAGCACGCGGTAGACGGTCATCCTGGACATGCCGGGAAGACTCACCCGCACATCCTCATAGACCCTGTCGGCGGTGGGATGATCGTTTCTGAGGAGCAGCGACTCGTACGTCTTTTGTCGCTGAACCGTGAAGGGGATTCCCTCCCGCCGGCATCGCTCTTGGAACTCGCGGACTCTCTCTCTTCGATCTTGCTCTTTCATGGCGCTTGTGAACTTATATCAACTAGGCGCGCCTGTCAATCCATGACCCGCCCTTGCCATTGTCTGCTTCAAACGCCTTATAAAATAACGAGTTGACCAAATACGCCGTCCTACGTCTTACCCCTGCCCGTGGAGCTTGAAGTAGGAATAGGAAATATCTTCGTCCCCCCCCGTGAACCGGTAGTGGAAACCGATGGAGGAGGTGCCGAAGTTGAACTCCAGGCCGAGGCCGCGGTTGCGGTCGGTGTCGGACCAGCCTCGGAGGATGAGGGAGGACCAGGGGCGGTACTCGGCCCCGAAAAGTGGACGCGTTTCCTCCATGAAATCGTCGCCCGCGAAGTGGCGCGCCTGGGTGTAAAGGGCGAGACGTTCCTTGGAAAGGTCGAGGCGGACCGCCCCCTCCCAGATCCTTCCCGGCTTTCGGGTCCCCAACTCCTCGCGGGTCAGGCCGCGGCCGTTCGCGGCGATCTCCAGCGATCCGACCGGCCTCCAAGCCGCGCCGGCGTCCCAGTGCCCGTAGCCGTCCAGATCCCCCTCGGCGGAGCCGATGCGGGTATAGGCGACGCCGGCGGCGAGTTTCCGCGAGAGAGGACGCGCGAAGGCGAAGGTGTAACGGCGATAGCCCTCCCCTTCAAACGGCTCGAGAGTCTCGACGGCGAAGCCGACCCATTTGGAGCGGACGCAGAACACCCCCTCCTCATCCTCACCCCCCTCCCGGGCGGTGCGCCCGTAGGAGAGTTCCGGGTGATCGAAGACCGCCAGGTCCGCCGGAGAGGTGAGGATCGCCGAAGCGGTCCGATTCCCCGCCCAGGGGACGGGATCGTAATGCTGCGCCACGCCGAGGAGGGCGTCCTCGAGCCTCTCTCCTACCGCGGCGGCGGGGAGAAGGAGCGCGACGAGGAGGAGAAGCGCCATAGAAACGTGAAGCTTCATGGTCGAATCACCTGATCGGATCCTCTCGGCACCGGATACCTCCTTGTTGCTCGGAGAGGATCCGGCACCGATCCCGCTCTCTTCCGGGCGCTCGAAGAGAATGCGGTACCGACACGTTCTCCGCGCCATTCACACGACGAGAACCTGGCGCCCCGAGGCCCGCATACTGTACCCTATCCGATCGAACAGGAGGAGTCACCGCCTTTCCGGACCGCCGAGTCCGGGCCGAGGAGGAACGAGAAGATGCCGAGGAAGATGCGGGCCGCCGCGCTGGACGGAAAAGGGGGGCTCCGGATCGTGTCCGTCCCCCCGCCCCGCACACCGGCCGGCGGTGCGCTCGTCCGCGTGACCGCCGTCGGCATCTGCGGCTCGGACCTCCACAAGTTCCGCGTCCTCCCCGCGGGGACCATCCTCGGACACGAGATCGCCGGCGTGGTGGAACGGACCGGCCGAGACGCCCCCCGCTTCCGAGTCGGCGACCGGATCGTCGCGGCGCACCACGTCCCCTGCGGGCTTTGCGTCTACTGCCGCGGCGGCAACGAATCGCAGTGCGCCCTCTTCCGCTCGACGAACATCGTTCCCGGCGGATGGGCGGAGTACGCCGCGCTCTCGCGCCTCCACCTCGAGAAAGTCGCCTTCCGCGTTCCGGCCTCCCTCTCCGACGCCGAGGCGAGCCTCACGGAACCTCTCGCCTGCTGCGTCCGCGCCGTCCGCCGCTCCGGCCTCCGGCGCGGTGAGACCGCCGTCGTCGCCGGTCTCGGCGCCGTGGGGGGGACCATCGCCCATCTCCTCCGTCGCCGCGGCGTCCGCGTCCTCGCCCGCGATCCCCTACCGGAGAAGCTCCTCTTCGCCCGCCGTTTCGCCGGCGCGCTCCCTCTCCCGCCGGACGAAGATGAGGCGGTCCGCGCCGTGATCCGGCGCACCGCGGGACGCGGCGCCGACCAGGTCCTCCTCGCCGCCGGGGTCCCCTCCGCCTTCGCCTTCGCCCTCCGCACCGTCCGTCGCGGCGGATCGATTCACTGGTTCGCCGCCCCCGACGAGGGGACCACCGTTGCCTTCGACCCCAATCTCGTTTATAAACGGGAGGTGCGGGTCTTCTCGACCTACTCGTCCTCACCGGCGGACCTCCGCGAGGCGTTCCGCCTGATCCGCGGCGGCGCTTTCCCCGCCGCGCGGCTCATCAGCCACCGGCTTCCCCTCGACCGGATCGAAGAAGGGATCCGCCTGATCCGCCGCGGCGAGGCGCGCAAGATCGTAATCGAACCGGGCGCGGCGCCCGCGCCGGAGGCTTAGCCTTGCAGAGGAAAATGAAGGTCGCCCTCTTCTACGGCGCGCGGGACGTCCGCGTCGAGGAGATCCCCGTTCCCAAGCCGGGCCCCGGCGAGGCGCTGGTCCGCATCCACACCGCACTCACCTGCGCCACAGATCTGAAGACCTTCATCCGCGGCGGCCACAAGATGATTCCCTCCCTCCCCTCCCCGTTCGGGCACGAGTTCGCCGGAACGATCGAGCGGCTGGGCAAAGGGGTGACCGGCTTCGAGGAAGGAACCCGTGTCGCCTGCGCCAACTCCGCCCCGTGCAACCAGTGCTCCTTCTGCCGGATCGGGCGGCACAACCTGTGCGAGAACCTCCGCTTTCTGAACGGCGCCTACGCCGAATTCATCCTCATTCCCGAAGCGATCGTGAAGCAGAACCTCTATCCGATTCCGGCGGGGATCCCCTACGAGAGGATGGCCCTCCTGGAGCCGCTCGCCTGCGTCGTCCACGGCGTGCAACGCACCGGAATCAAGATGCATCACACCGTGGCGGTCGTCGGCGCCGGTCCGATCGGCCTCCTCTTCATCCGTCTCATCAAGCTGAAGGGGGCGGAGGTGATCGTCCTCGGCCGCTCCCCGTGGAAACTCGAGGCGGCGCGAAGAATGGGCGCCGACCACGTGCTGAGCGTCCCGGACCTCGACGATCCGGAGGAGGCTGTGCGGGAGCTGAGCGACGGCCGCGGCGTGGACGTGGTGATCGAAGCGGTGGGCATCCCCGAGATCTGGGAGCGCACGTTGAACATCACGCGGCGCGGCGGCAAGGTGAACCTCTTCGGCGGCTGCGAGAAGGGAACCGCGGTCCGCCTCGACACGCACCAACTCCACTACGAGGAGAAGCGGATCCTGAGCGTCTTCCACCACACGCCGCGCTTCGTCGCCATGGCGTACGACCTCCTCGTCCGGGGGGAGGTGGACGAGCGGGTGCTGATCACCGACCGGCTCCCCCTCGGCCGACTCGCCGAGGCTTTCGAGCGGATGGAGAACCGGAAGGCCCTCAAGATCGCGATTGAGCCGTGAAGGACCTACGCCGACTGGGCCCCTACCTCCGGCGCTACCGCGCCGCCTACGGCTGGGGAATCCTCTTCGTCCTGCTGACCAACGCCTTCACCCTCGTCGCCCCCCTGATTTTACGCCGCGCCGTGGACGACCTGCGCGCCGGCCTGCTCGCGCATCCCCTCGCCGTTTATGCGGGGGCGCTCCTCGCCGTCGCCCTCCTGCAGGCGATTTTCCGTTTCCTGATGCGGCGGATCATGATCGGCGCCTCCCGGGAGATCGAGTACGACCTCCGGAACGACCTGTTCGCTCACCTGCAACGTCTCTCCCCCGCCTTCTACGACAGGACCGGCACGGGGGACATCATCGCCCGCGCCACCAACGACCTGAACGCGGTCCGCATGTTCCTCGGCCCGGCGATCATGTATCTGGCGAACACCTTCTTCACGTTCGCCATCGGCCTCGCGCTGATGATCTGGATCGACGCGCGCCTCACTCTCTTCGCGCTCATCCCCTTCCCGATCCTCTCGATACTGGTGAACCGGATCGGCGGGGCGATGCATACCCGCTTCGAGAGGATCCAGGAGCAGGTCTCCACGATGACCGGACGGGTGCAGGAGAACCTGACCGGCATCCGGGTCGTCCAATCCTTCGTGCGTGAAAAGGATGAAATTGAACGTTTCCGCGAAATCAACCGGGAGCTGGTGCGGCGCAACATCGACCTGGTGAAGGTGTGGGGGCTCTTCTTCCCGATCATGAGCCTGCTGACCGGCGCGGCGCTGCTCATCGTGCTCTGGGCGGGCGGGCTCCGGGTGGTGCGCGGCGATCTCACCCTCGGCGGTTTCGTCGCCTTCACCAGTTACCTGGCGATGCTCACCTGGCCGGCGATCGCCCTCGGCTGGGTGCTCAACCTGGTCCAGCGCGGCGCGGCGTCGATGGGGCGGATCGGCGGGATCCTGGACGAGCGGCCGGTGATCGTGAGCCCGCCGGACGGCGACGCCGAGCCGGTGCGGGGCGCCCTTCGCTTCGAAGGGGTCGGCTTCGCCTACGACGGCGGCGATCCGATCCTCCGCGGCCTCGACCTCGCCGTCGACGAGGGGACCACCCTCGCCGTGGTGGGGCCCATCGGCAGCGGCAAGAGCAGCCTAGTCCGCCTCATCCCGCGGCTCCACGATCCGACGGAGGGGCGCGTCCTCGTCGACGGCGTCCCCCTCCCCGAGCGCGACCTAGCCATTCTCCGCGCCGCCGTCGGCTTCGTCCCCCAGGAGACGGAGCTTTTCTCCCTCACCATCGAGGAGAACATCCGCTTCGGCGCGCCCGCCCTCTCGCCGGCGGATCTCCGCCGGGTCTGCCGCCTCGCCCGGATCGACGAGGAGATCGAGGCGTTCCCCGACGGCTTCGGCACGCGTGTCGGCGAGCGGGGGGTCCGCCTTTCGGGCGGGCAGAAGCAGAGGATCGCCCTCGCCCGAGCCCTCGCCCGCGACCCGCGCATCCTGGTGCTCGACGACGCCCTCGCCGGCGTGGACCTGCGGACGGAGGAGGCGATTCTCTCCGGGCTGCGCGAGTTCCGCCGGGGACGGACCACGGTGGTGGTTTCCCACCGAATCAGCGCGGTGCGCGACGCGGACCGGATCGTGGTGCTCGAAGGGGGCCGGATCGTCGAGGAGGGGACCCACGCCGAGTTGGTCGCCGGCGGCGGCCTCTACGCGCGGATCGAGGGCCGGCAGAGGCTCCGGCGGGAACTGGAGGAGTGGGAATGAGCCACGGTCCACTCGTCGTCCCGGACGAGGACGTTCTGCAGAAGGGGCTCGACGCGGCTCTTTTCCGGCGGCTCCTCGTCTACCTGCGCCCCTACCGTGGGCGGACGGCCCTCGCCGTCTTACTCCTCATCCTCCTCTCCGCTCTCGCGCTGGTCGGCCCCTGGATCACCAAGATCGCCATCGACCGGGCGATCGTCGCCGAGAACATCGCCCTCCAGGAGCGGGCGCGGACCCTCGCGCGAATGGGCGTCCTCTTTCTGATCGTGCTGGTGCTGGAGTTCACCATCCGGTACGTGCAGGTCTACATCACCCAGGTCGTGGGACAGCGGGTGATGGTGGACCTCCGGATGGAGATCTTCTCCCACCTCCAAAAGATGCCCCTATCCTATTTCCAGAAGAACCCGACGGGGCGGTTGATCACGCGGGTCACCTCCGACGTGGACGTGCTGAACGAGCTCTTCACGTCCGGAGTGGTGCAGATCTTCGGCGACGTCTTTCTTCTCGCCGGCATCGTCGCCGCCATGCTCGTCCTGAACGCCCCTCTGGCGCTCACCGTCTTCTCCGTGGCGCCCCTCCTTTTCGCAGCCTCCTTCCTTTTCCGCAAGAAGGTCCGCCGCGCCTTCCGGGACGTGCGCGCCCGGGTGGCCCGGGTGAACGCATGGCTGCAGGAGTGTCTCGTCGGGATGCGGGTCATTCAGCTCTTTAACGCCGAGGAGCGAACCTTCCGCGTCTTCGACGAGCGAAACGCGGAACTGCGGGACTCTCACGTGCGCACCGTGCTCTACCACTCCATCTTCTTCCCCGTGGTGGAGGTGATCGGCGCGCTGGCGGTGGCGCTCCTGGTTTGGCGGGGCGGCGGAGCGGTTCTCTCCGGCGCGCTCACCTTCGGCGTTCTCGCCGCCTTCCTGCAGTATACGGGGCAGTTCTTCCGCCCCATCCGCGACCTCTCGGAAAAGTACAACATCCTCCAGTCCGCCATGGCTTCCTCGGAGAGGATCTTCCTTCTCCTCGACACGCCCCCCGCCATCGCGGCGCCGGAGGCGCCGGCGCGGCCCGGGCCGCTCGAGGAGGCGATTCGCTTCGAGAACGTTTCCTTCGCCTACCGCCCCGGCGAACCGGTCCTCCGGGAGGTGTCGCTCACGGTGCGCAAGGGGGAGCGCGTGGCGCTCGTCGGCGCCACCGGGTCGGGGAAGAGCACCCTCGTCTCCCTACTGGAGCGGTTTTGGGATCCGGAAGATGGAAGGATCACGCTGGACGGCGTCGATCTCCGCGACATGGATCCGCGGGACCTCCGCCGCCGGATCGGCACGGTTCTTCAGGACGTCACCCTTTTCAGCGGAACGGTGGAGGGGAACATCCGTCTCGGCGACGAGAGCATCCCGCCAGACCGGATCACCGAGGCGACTCGGATCGCCAACGCGGACCGTTTCATCGAGCGCCTACCGGAAGGGTACGATCATGCGCTGCGCGAGCGGGGATCGGGGCTCTCGGCGGGGGAGCGGCAGCTGCTCGCCTTCTCCCGCGCCCTCGCCGTGGATCCGGAGATTTTCGTGCTCGACGAGGCGACCGCCAATATCGACAGCGAGACCGAGGCGCTCATCCAAGAGGCGCTCGAGAGGATCCTCCGGGGCCGGACGGCGCTGATCATCGCGCACCGCCTCTCCACCATCCGCCGCGTCGACCGGATCGTCGTCCTCCACCACGGCCGTGTGCGCGAAGAGGGAACCCACGAGGAACTAATTCGCAACGGCGGTATTTACAAGAAGTTACACGACCTGGAATACCGCGGTCCCGCCCCGGAAACCGGCTGATCCGAGAGGGGAAAAATCGCTTGCCCCCGGCGAGCCCGCTGTGATTTACTTGTGAGTCTGTAGTCGGACAGGCAAAGATCGGCGCCCCGGAAGGGCGTTTTCTTCGGGAGACAAGATCATGAGCCGTGAATGTGAAATCTGTGGAAAGGGCGTTCAGTTCGGCCACAACGTGAGCCACGCTCACAACGTGACCGCCCGCCGTTTTCTTCCCAACCTGAAGCGGGTGCGCGTCGTCGAGAACGGCGTGGTCCGCCGACGGATGGTCTGCACCCGTTGCATCCGCTCGGGGAAGATCCAAAAGGCGTAACGCGCGTCGCGTGTGAAAAGAAGAAGGCCCGGGACGATTCGTCCGCCCCGGGCCGTTTGTCGTTTTTCCGTTGTAGGCTCCGCCTCTCTACCGCCGGACCGGGAAAATCGTGATTCCCAGGCTGACGCCCATGTTGTCGGCGTCGGCGTCCTCGATCCCCTCGTCGTTCTTCCGGTGCTCGTAAAAGCCGGCGATGTTGATCGACGCGGAGTCGCCGACCAACACGCGGATTCCTCCCTCCACCCGGGGAAGGATGTAGATCTTCTCGTAATCCCCCTCGTCCTCGTAGCCGGTGGTCGTGTTCTCGAACTTGCTGTCCAGGCTGAGGAATCCCGCTCCGCCGCCGACGAAGGGGACGATCGCCCCCGATGAGGGGAAGTTGAGAATGAGCTGACCCATCAGCCCGATGCGGGAGTCGGTGTCCTTCGTCTCCTGATTCGGCCCCGTCCATTCGACGGAAGAATGCTCGTAAATGACTCCGCCGGCGACCTCGACCATGCTCGTCAGGAAATAGCCCAAGTCGCAGTTAAGGGAGGCTACGTTGGCGGTCTGTTCCACGTCGTTCCCGCCGTCGAACGTGTGATGGACGAAACTGCCGCGGGCGCGGAGTTCCACCGTGCCTCCGTTCAGGGACGAGGCGGCGACGGTTACGCTCGTGGCGAGCAGCGCCGCGAGCAGGATCGGGACGATCCGGGGGGTGCGGTTGCTGAGCATCCTTCTCCTCCTTAACGGTTCGTTCCGGCCGCGATGAACACCGCGGCCGCACCTTTTCTCCCAGGGAGGGCGCCCGATCCGGCGAAGGACCGGCCTGCGCCCACGAGACTTTTATCGACTTTCCCGAGAATTACTTGAGTTGGCCACCGGGCGGAAGGCGCCGGACGGATGCGGTGTGCCGACGCGCCCCGCGCCGTTCTCAGGCAGGTGGAGGGCGAAGTCGGTCGATGTATGCGCCCTCCACGAGATCCTCCGGCGCGATCCGGAGGCGTTCCATCAACTCCCGAGCGGTCGCCTCCCCCTCGCTCTCGTCCTCCCCGGGACCGAGGACCACTTCCAGCTCGATGAAGTCCCCCAGCCCCTCGACAGAGTCGAAATGGATCCTCGTCCTGCCGGCGAGGAAGAGCGTACGCACCTTGCGGACGACGCCGACCGCACCGAACGCCCGTGCGAGCGTCTCCCGCAGAGGGTCCGCCCTCTCCACGGGTGCGATCGTATATTCGGAAGTCTTGGGACCCGAGGCGTCGGGACGCTCGTAGTAGATCAGTTCCCCCCTCCCGTCGGGGAAACGGCGTAGCTTGAGACGGCCCTCGGGACAGGCGAAGAAGACATCCTCCTGGTGGATCGTCTCGGGGCCGGCGTCGGCGAAACGCTCGGCCAGGCGGATCTGCCCCTCCAGGTCGGCCGCCCGGGCCTTGATCTCCACGTTTCGGGGCATGCAACTCCTTTACAAACCTGGTGTTTCGCTCTTCCCCATCCTCTCCGCCCCAGCCCATCATACCCTTTCACTCCCGCTCATTCCCCCTTTTCCTTCTTGACGCCCGTCCTCCCTTTATCGTATTGTTAGACGTGTCTAACATATGTTGATACGTCTATCTACAAGAACAACCCGATGCGAGAAAGGGAGTTATCGATGAAGACGTCACTCCGCCCTCCTTCCGGCCGGCCAGCAATTCGCGAGAAAAACCCTCTCCTCCGGTGGAAACCGCGAAACGGGACGAACCTCACCCTCATCTCGGACGCTCTGTGCGGTCTTCTGATCCTTTGCCTTCCCGCCCATTCCTCGGACCCCGAACCTCCGGAAATCCACGTCGACGTGGCGGTGCAGGCAGAGAGCTTCCACGGCGACGGCCCGGGGCTGGCCACCTCCTTCGGGGCCGGAGACGACCGCTTCGTCGTCCGCCACGCCGCGCTCTCTCTGGAAGGTTCCTGCGGCACGCGCTGGGAGTACGTCATCGAGGCAGGAACCGCCACGTGCGCGGGGGGAACCTCCTTCCAATTGATGGAAGCGGGCGCGTTCTATCGGTTCGACGAGCACCTTCGCGCCGGCATGATGAAAGGGCACATCCTCCGCGGATTCGCGCTGCACGACGAATGCATGGACGTGCTGGCCGCGGAAAAACCCCTTTGGTCGCAGACCTTCGCCCCCTGCCACCCCATGGGCGCCGTCGCGGAATTCACCATTCCCCTCCCCGCCGGTATGGAGACGGAAGGGCAATTCGCCTTCTTGAACGGCGGCTCGGACGGCACGCTGGAGGACGAGCGTTCCATCAATCTGGGGCTTCTCCTCCGCACGCCGCGCGAGGAACTCTCTCTGAGCGGTTTCTACAACCCGGCGAGGGAAGCGACCGGCGAATTCGATCTGGAAACGTGGGATCCGATCCATGAGGACGGGTACCGCTTCGGCTTCGGCGTCGACTACGCCGGCGAAGCGCTTCTTTTCCGAAGCGAGTATTACCGGGGACGCGCGTTCGGCTCCTGCGACGGCATGGGAGCCCTCCCGATCGATCCATCGATCGCGCCCGGCGACCGGGAGATGGAGGCGTTCTACGCCGAGACCGGCTATCGCTTGTCCACCGGCCGTGAAGCGCTTCCGGCGGTCCTTCCCTATGTCCGTTACCAATACTGGGACCGATTCTCCAACTCCGCCGGCGACTATGGAATCTCCTACATCACGGCGGGGATCACCCTGGAGCTGGCCGAATCGGGGGGCTCCCTCCGCGTCGATTACGAAACACCGATCGACACTCCGGAAGAGATTCTCGGCGAAACGGTGGAGGAAGAGGCGTCCCGCTTCCTGGTTCGCCTGCAAACCGGCTACTGAACCATTGAACCGTAAAAGGAGATCCGGACATGAAAGGAACCACACTTGCGCTCATCGCGACCCTCGTCTCGGCGACGGCCTTCTCCGCCCCGCGTGCGGAAACGATGACATTCGAGCCGTCGGACGATATGTACAGCGATCCGAACCACTCGGGAACGCCGCCCACGGAAACGGAACTCTGGGTGGCGAACTACTCGGGCGTCGGACATTTCGAGAGGATCATGATGCGCTTCGATTGGGACGGCGCGCCGGCGGCGATCGACTCCGCGACGCTTCACCTGTACCGTTTCTTCCGCTGCCCGAGCCACTTCTACACCGCCGTGAACTTCTATGGAATCACCGAGGAGTGGAACGAGGAGACATGGGACCACACGACCCACATCCCCCACGAATCCACGCCATTTCTCACGTACACCTTCGGGCCCGACCTGGGATGGTATGCGATCGACGTCACCGACCGCGTACGGGACTGGATCGGCGGAACGTCGGCGAATTGCGGATTCGTGATCGAAGGACTGGACGGCGAGAAGTGGAGCAAGTTCTACTCGAAGGAATGCGGGAATCCGGGAATGCGCCCCTACCTGACGGTGGACTACTCCTGCGTCGGCGTGGAGGAGGGCGAAGCGGCGCCCCTCTTCGATCTCACGGTCGTCAATCCTTTTCGCGACGCGACGATCATCCGCTACATCCTTCCCGAGGCGGGACCGGTGACACTCGATATCTATGATCTTCGGGGTCGATCGGTCGCCCATCCGGTGGACGGCTCCGCGGGCGCCGGTTCGCACGTCGTCGTCTGGGACGGACGGGACGATAGAGGAGAGGAGATTCCCGCGGGGATCTATTTCTGCCGCCTGCGCGCGGGCAACCTGGAAAAGACGCAGAAGGCGATCCGATTGCGATAACGATGTCCGGGGAATCCGAAGAA
The DNA here is from genome assembly GCA_016930695.1 of Candidatus Eisenbacteria bacterium. Lineage (NCBI taxonomy): Bacteria > Candidatus Eiseniibacteriota > Candidatus Eiseniibacteriota bacterium. The sequence continues at coordinate 89,424 of JAFGGD010000031.1, read as the reverse complement.
GCCCGCTTCCATCCGCGTGGATGGCCGGAGCCGCCGCCGCTGTGGAGCGGTCAGCTCCAGTTTCGGTTTCGCCAGCGGAGGAAGGCGTCCTCCCGCGCGCGGGCGAAGACGAAATGGATGAGTCTCTCCCGGTTCATTTCGTCGAGGTCGAGGAATTCGACGCCGTAGGCGGTACGTCCATCATGGCGCGGCCAGGGCCGCTCGCCGACGATTTTCCCGATCACGCGGACGGGAGACGTATCCACGGGGATCTCCAGCTCCACGTGCTCCTTGGCCGGCACGGCAAGCGGAAGGACGAGGAGCAGACCGCCGCCGCTCAGGTTCTTGCAGAGCGCCGCCTGGAAGGGGAGGATCGTCCGCACCCCCGGCGCGTCGATCATCCGGTAATCCAGATTGACGGCGCACTCGGCGCGGCAATGATCCCGCCGCTGCACGATCTTTTCCGATTTCGGCCGGTGGAGAACGAGGCAAGGCTCGTCCGCCCGGTAGATCACCCGGACCAGATAGGTGGCGGCGAAATGGAGGCCGTCCTCGGCCACGGCCATCACCTCGAACCGGAGATCGGGAGAGAGGGCGCCCGTGCCGCGCCCTTCCATCGGGGCGCCGACGGTGATGGTCTTCTCGTCCAAGCCCTCGATCCGCGTGCGGAACACTTCCGGCCCGAAACCGCGATCGAAACGGAGCTGCACTTCCTGAAACAGATGAGGGAACAAGGCGACCCGTTCCATCCTTCCCCTTCCTCTCCATTCCCCGCCATTCCCGAGGGGGCTCTCCCAAAAAGATCGGCAGAAGCGTGCCGATCCTTTCGCCTCCCCCGAGCGGAGAGAGAAACCGGACGGATTCATGCCGTACCCGACCTGCTTGTCTCTTTTGCCGCAATCGATTACGGTCGACTCGGAGGAACGGCCCTGATGGAGATCCTGCGCCCCGGCGATCGTTTCCCCGCTTCCGGCGCGTCCTGCCGAGTCGAGCGGTTGATCGGCAAAGGAAAATCGGCCCATTCCTATCTCGCCCGCCGCGGCGGGGCGCGGGTGGTGCTCAAGGTAATGCACGACGAGCCGAACCCCTACTACCGCTTCGAGGGGAACCGCGCCGATCCGGAACGGGAAGCGTACCGCTCGCTCCTCCGGATCGGCATCCCCGTTCCGCGTCTCCTCCTCTTCGATCGGGAAAAGCGCTTTCTGGTAAAGGAATATTTAGAGGGTCCCACCGCGGCGGAGAGGATCGCCGGCGGCGGCGACCCCTCGTCCATGCTTCCCGGCCTCTTCTCGATCGCGAGGCTCGCCCGGCGCAGCGGTCTCAACCTGGACTGGTTCCCCACCAACTTCCTCCTCCGGCGAGAACGCCTCTTTTATATCGATTACGAGGTGAACGAGTACGATCCGGAATGGAGCCTGGAGAACTGGGGTCTTTTTTACTGGGCGAACGAAGAGGGAATGGCCCGTTTCCTCGAGACCGGTGATCCTTCCTTCATCAATGATCCACCCGAATCGGGGCGGCCGATCGAGGAGCCTTTCCGGAAGAAGGTCGGGGGGTGGGTGGAGCGGTTCGGCGACGGGGGATCGTGAGAAACCCTCTCGGAATCCGGAGCGAGGGACCGGACTAATCCCTCTCCTCGTCCAACCGCTCGATCTCCTTCCCCTCGAGCCAGCCGATCCGCGCCCCCGCTTCATGATCGAATTCGGGAACGTGCGGTTTGATGTCGAGGATCGGCGTTCCGTCCAGGAGATCCATGCCGCTCACGCGGAGGACGGAGCCCTCCCGTCCGAGGAGCCGGAGGAGGGAGAGGCCGATCGGGTTGGGGCGCCGGGGGGCGCGGCACGCGAAGACTCCCCGGAGCCGGTCGTCCAGGTAAGGCTTCACCAAGAGCTGGTGAAAATCGGCGCGATGGGCGTGGAAGATCACCCAGATGTGGGAGAATCCTTCAATGTCCTTGAGCCCCTCGGCGAAGGCCTCGTCGATCTCAATGGTCCCCTCGACGTCGCTCACCCGCGGTTGTCTCGGCGTCTCCGCCATGGTGTGGAAAGGGGATCGGGCGACGCCGATCGATTCATAGGTCACGCGCATCGGTACTCCTCTCCGCCCGCCGGCGTTCGCCTCGCTCTCATCCTACCACCGTGCACGTTCCGAGGCGGACGAAAAATCGACCCGCCGCGGGGTGGTCCGTGGCGGCGCGCAGCTAATTCTTTAACGCATAAGTATCACCCGGGCGTGAAGGACGCGAAAACCGGAACGGAAGCGGCAGAAGTAGAGACCGCTCGGAACCGGTTCCCTCCGGTCGTTCCTCCCGTCCCATTCGAGGAAGCGGGCGCCGGGCGCGCTCTCGACGCCGAGGAGACGCCGAACCCGCCTCCCCCGGATATCGAAGAGATCCATCTCCACCGCGGCACGCTCGGGGAGTTCGACGAGGAAGCGAACGGTGGAGCGGAATGGATTGGGGCCGGCCACGGTCAGACGGTATCGGAGCGGAAGCCCTTCGAAGAGGATCACCGCCTCTCCCGCGAGGACCGTGTCCGCGTCGTCGATCGTGTCCAACCGGTAACGATAGGAACCGTTCGCCTCCGGCCGATCCCTATAGGTATAAACGGCACCACCTTCCTCCCGTTCGACCCTCTCGGCGGCGGCGCACAGGACATCCGACTCGCCCCCGAAGAGACGGCGAAGACGGAAGCGTACCCCCTCCGGTTCCGCGAGGGTTTCCCAGCGAACCACCACTTCCTCCCCCTCCGCCTCCGCGATCAGGTATCCCAAAACGGTCTCCGCCGGAGAAACGACGCGGAAGGGGAAGTTGTCATGGACGAGGGCGAAACCGGGGCCGGGGAAACGGACCGCGCGGTAGTGAGCCGCGCAGGACGGCGAAACGAGAAACCCCGAAGCGCCGTCTTCTCCGGCGCCGAGCGCGATGGGGGCGTCCGGGTCGGCGCGCACCGTGTCCGGCCGGACGGGGCACGCGTCGCTCGGCTCGTATCCGGGGGGCGGCACCGCCTCGATCGCGTAGACCCCCGCCGAGTCCACCGAGAAGCGATAGCGTCCATCGGAACCGTCGGCGTGGAGCGTCACCGCGCCCGGTCCCTCCACGGAGATCCTCCCCCCCGCGAGAATCCTTCCGTCCGCCTCGTCGTAGAAGTATCCGGTCGGGTCGTAGTCTTCACGGTTCGGCACGCCGTCGCCGTCCCGGTCCCCCTCCCCCTCTACGACGTCGATGATCCCGTCCCCGTCCGTGTCGGTCGAATCCCGATCGGCGAGCGCGTAAAGCTCCATGTCGAAGCGGAGGTCCGAGCTGGCGCTGTTGGCCTGGTGCACCTCGGCCGCCAGCATGTTCCTCCCCGGAAGGAGGAGAGAAGGATCGGCGATGGCGATGACGTACTCCTTCTCTTCGTCGCCGCCGACGATCCGCGACGCGCGGGTTTCGTGGGTCACCACGCTGTCCCGGTCCAGATTGCTCCAGAGGATCACCCGCTCGTTCAGATAGACGATCGCGGCGTCGTCCCGGTCCACGCGAACGATCAGCGAGAGGAAACGATCCGCGCCGTCGGGCGCCTCGAAGGCGTGGCGAAAATAGGTGGTGATGCGCCTCTCCCACGGATCCGGCCCATAGTCCACGACGGTCCCCTCGTCCCCCTCGCCGTAGCCGAGAGGAGCCGGTCCAGTGCTCCAGGCGGCGTCGTCGTAGGCGGGCTTCCGCCAAGTGCCCCCCGGGTCCGTCCCCGCGTCCCGGTAGCGCCAGACCGAGCCCGTGCCGACGAGGGGGACCACGCCCCCCGGCGCGCGGATCACGTGCTTCTCCACCACGTCATCGTAATCGTAAACGCCGTCGTGCAAATCCCGGTAGCTCTCGAGGACCACCCGCTCCCCCTCCACGCGAATGATGGAAAAATGACTCGGCGCATCGGGATCGCCCGCGCCCATGCTGTGCCCCCCGTCGATCTGCCAGACGCCGTCCTGCCGGTAGACGCTCGCGTTATGCGAGTGACCGCACAGATAGGCGACCACGTCGTGCTCCGCCAAAAGGCTCCAGAAACGGTCCCTGTTTTCCGGATGTTTGTCCAGGCTCTGACCCAGGTGACGGAGGCGGTCGTTCCAGGCGTCCGGTTTCACGTAGGCCGGTTCGTGTCCGATCACGAAGAGGTGCTCCGCGCCGGCGGCGGCGAGGTCCTCGGCGAGCCAGTCGTAAAGCGCCTCCGGCACGTCCCCGTCGCCTCCCGCGTCGCTCGTCCCGTCGTAGTACTCGTTGATCACGGCGAAATGCGCGTTTCCACATCGGAAGGAGTAGGTGGTGTTTTCCGATCCGGGCGGGCCGAGACGGACCAGGTTCGGCTCCGACTCTCCGTTCGGGTCCAGAACATATTGACGCAAATATTCTATATAAGATTCGGATTCGATGTCGTGGTTTCCCGTGCATGGGAACCAGATCTGATTTGTCCCGAGGACCCGATCGATGACGGCGCGGGCCGATGCGGGGGGGGCCATATCCCCCGGGCTGATCAGGAACGCTCCCGGGTCGTGAAGGGCGATCGCCTCGCAAACCCCGCGGAAATACGCGGAGGAATCGAAGGCGCCTTCCGTGTAGAAGTGGATGTCGCCGGTGACGACGAAGGAGAACCCTTTCTCGCCGGACGCGGCGGTGGACGGGAAAAGAAGGACGGCGATCAGTAAAGCGAGGGCGGGCACGCGCGGAGAAAACGGCGTACATGTGCGCTGCGCATGGATCGAACGGGACACGGCCGCCCCCTTTCCGCGAAACGGGGAGAGATACCATTGTACGAAAGAAAAGCGGGCCGCGCCAGGACGGCGCGACCCGATCCGATTCGCCCGCGACGATCGCGTTCCCCCGTCCGTCCCGCGGGGTGAAGGAGTGGAGCGACGAGACGCTCCGTGACGGGACGCCGGCGATGCGGAACGGCCCGGCGGTGTTTTTCGGGCCGATCCGGCCGTCGGGATTCGCGACTCCGGGTGAACCGGCGGGGACGAGGCGACAAGCGGCGCCGCGTCCGCCCCCATCCTCTTCCGGCCGGACCCGGTCAGTCCGCCTGGGCGCGCAGGAAGGTCGGCGTGTCCAGATCGTCCTCGTCCCGGCCGTAGTTGACTGCGCGGCGACGCGCCTTCAGACGGGAGAGCATCCCCTCTCGCCGGCGGAAGGCGGGGGTCTGCAGGTCCGTCAGATCCGCCGGGTCGCGGCTCTCGACGATACGCGCCTCGCAGGGGATCACCTTGCGGGCCGGCTCCGGGATTCGCTGTTCCGCGCGGGCGCCCACGCCGGTGGCGATCACCGTCACCCGCACCTCCCCCTGGAGATCGTCGCTCACCATGGCGCCGAAAATGATGTTCGCCTCCGGTCCCGCCTCGTCGCAGACCATGCTCGTCGCCTCGTTCACCTCCTGCAACGTCAGATCCGTGCCGCCGGCGATGCTGATCAGCACCCCCCGGGCGCCGTGGATCGTCACGTCCTCCAGGAGCGGACTGGAGATCGCCTGGTTGGTCGCCTCCAGCGCCCGGTTCTCGCCGGTCGCGGCGCCGGTCCCCATCAGGGCGTCGCCCATATTGGACATGATGGTGCGCACGTCGGCGAAGTCGAGGTTCACCAGCGCGGGAAGGGTGATCAGCTCGCTGATGCCCCGGGTAGCCCGCAGCAGCACTTCGTCGGCGGTGGCGAAGGCTTCGAGCAGGGAGACGCCCGGACCGACCACCGAGAGGAGCCTCTGGTTGGGGATGACGATCATCGTGTCCACCATCGACTTCAGCTCCGCCAGCCCTTCCTCGGCCTGGCGCATCCGCCGCCGCCCCTCGAACTCGAAAGGCTTGGTGACGATGCCGACGGTGAGGGCGCCCAATTCGCGGGCCACCTCGGCCACCACGGGCGCCGCGCCGGTGCCGGTGCCGCCGCCCATGCCCGCGGTGACGAACACCATGTTCGCGCCGTCCAGCACGTCCACGATCATCTCCCGGCTCTCCTCCACCGCCCGCCTCCCTACCTCGGGCAGGCCGCCGGATCCGAGCCCGCCGGTGATCTTGTCCCCGATCTGCAGACGGTGCTGCGCGAGGGACTGAGCGAGGGCTTGGCTGTCCGTGTTCATGGCGCAGAACTCCACGCCCGAAAGCCCCGCTTCGATCATTCGATTGATCGCGTTCCCCCCGGCTCCCCCGACTCCGACCACCTTGATCTTGGCCGTGTCCACGTGACTGGTTACGAATTCAAACACCGCAATTCCTCCTTCACCCGTCTAAAACTGATTCACAACCGCTTTCAGCCAGCTCCCCATTCGCTGCAGCCCGCCGCCGGTCCGGAACGCCACGGGGGCGCGCACCGAGCCACGGCGCTCCCGTTCCCGTCCGTACCGCACGAGTCCCACCGCGGTGGAGAAGCGGGACGTGTTCACCTCGTCCATGAGACCGACCACCCGACGGGGCGTGCCGACCTTGACCGGCATCTCGAACACCGCCTCGACCAGGTCCGCCACGCCGCGCAGGTCCGCCGTTCCTCCGGTCACCACCACGCCGCCTCCGATCAGGTCGAGCAGGTCCGTCCCCCGAGCTTCCCGGTACGCCAGCTCCAGGATCTCCTCGACCCGGGATTCGATGATGGAGCAGAGCACCTGCTGCGAGATCGCCCGATCCGCCCTCCCGCCGATGCCGGGGACCTGGATCTCCCGGTCCGCGGGCGCCTGCGCCGCGAGGGCGTGGCCGTAGTGAATCTTGAGCGCCTCCGCCTCCGCGAGGGGGGTGCGGAGGCCGATGGCGATATCGCTGGTTACGTTCTCTCCGCCCAGTCCGATCGATGAGGTGTGATGGATCGAACCGTTCAGAAACAGGGTGACGTTCGTGTTCCCTCCGCCGATGTCGAGAAGCACCGCGCCCAGCTCCCGCTCGTCCTCCTCGAGCACGGCGTGGCTCGATGCGTACCCTTCGAGAACCAGTTCCTTCACCTCCACGCCGGCGCGGTGGACGCACTTCTCCACGTTCCGCGCCGACGTCGCCGCCGCGGTGATGATGTGGACCTCCGTTTCGAGACGGATGCCGGACATCCCCACCGGGTTGCGGATACCGTCCTGGTCGTCCACGGCGAACTCCAGCGGGAGCACGTGGAGCACCCGCCGGTCCGAAGGGATGGAAACCGCCTGGGCCTGGTCGAGCACGCGCTCCAGGTCCCCCGGCGTGATCTCGTCATGGGTCCGGGAGACGGCGATCACCGCCGAACTGTTCACTCCCTGAATATGTCGGCCGGAAATTCCCACGAAGGCTTCGTCCACTTTCACTCCGGCCATCCGTTCCGCTTCCTGAACGGAGCGGGCCACCGCCTCCACCGTCTTCTCCACGTTCACCACCACACCGCGGCGGACCCCCTCGGACCGGCTGAGGCCGACACCGACGATTTCGGGGTCGCCCTCCCCGGCAACCTCGGCGACGACGGTGCACACCTTCGACGTGCCGATGTCGATTCCGGTGATCATCCGTTCTGCAGCCATCCTCTCCTCCCCGTAACGATTGCTTGCGCCATCGATCGTTTCTAAAACGGCGGCGTCGCCGTCCCTCCTAGAGCGAACGCCCCCGCGGGGCGCGCGGAGCGCCCCGGGCGATCGCCTGGTCCCGGAAACGGAGATCCAACTCGCCGAAACCCCGGCCGCACCTCTCCCATTCCCGGAGCACCGATTCCAACCGCGCCGCCTTCCGCGCGAATCGGTCCGCGCCGAAGCGGACCCTCGCGCCGAATCGCATCTCCCGGAACGCGACGGCGCCGCTGCTGTCGATTCGCACCTCCGCCGCGCATCGGGAGACCCAATCCTCATCCGGCGGAAAGGCCGCGGCGAGAAGGGGCACCACCTCGCCTCGCCGCGCCGCCGGGCCGGTCAGAAGGGGCAGATCGATCCGCTCCTCCTTGCCGAGCGTGGGGAACTCGACCCCACTTCGATCCACGAAACGAGCCTCCCCGCCCTCCAGGGCGAGCAGCCAGGGGCGCGCCTCCTCCACCCGGATGCGTACGGTCCCCGGCGGGCGGCGCCGGACCCGCGCGCTCCGGATCCAGGGCCACTCCTCGAGCCGCCGCTCCACTTCGCCCGCATCGAGCCGGAAGAGGTTCGTCCCCCGCTCCACCCGCGCCGTCTCGAGCACCTCCCCCTCCCAGAGGAGGTCGTTCCCTTCGACGCGGATCTCGGTGATCGGAAAACGCCCTTCGGCGACGAGCCAGACCCGCCCCCGCTCGAAGCCGTAGGAGACTCCCGCCACCACCACGAGCAACCCGACCGCGGCCACTCTCCTCTTCCAGGGCGAACGGCGTCTTCGCTTCATGCCTCACCCACCACGCGAATCTCCGGCTCCAGGAGCACGCCGCTCCTTTCCCGCACGATCCGCCGCACCTCGTCCAGGAGGGCGAGCACGTCCCGCGCCGTCGCCCCCCCATCGTTCACGATCCAGTTGGCGTGCACCGGCGACACGACGGCGCCGCCCACCCGCATCCCCTTGCAACCCGCCTCATCGATCAGTTTCCCCGCGGACCGGTCCGGCGAAGGGTTTCGGAAAACGCAGCCCGCGCTCGGCCGGTCGAGCGGTTGGGTGCGCGCCCGGACTTCGCGGTTCGCGCGGATCCGCTCCTCCACCGCTTTCGGGTCGTCCTTCTCGAGGTGGAAGGTCGCCGCGACCACGACCGCCCCGCCGGGGAGCTCGGAGCGGCGATAGCCGAAACGGAGTTCCTCCCGCGGAATCGAACGGGTGACGGCGCGACGGTCCAGGACACGCGCTTCCACGGTCCGCTCCCCCAGCGACGTGCCGAAGGCTCCGGCGTTCGTGGCGATTCCGCCCCCCACCGCGCCGGGAATGCCGGCGAGAAACTCCAACCCCGTGAGCCCCCTCTCGCGCGTGAAGCGGAGAAGCGCCCCGAAAGATACGCCCGCCCCCGCTTCGACGATTCCGCCGTCCCGCTCGGCGATTGCACCGAGTCCCTCCGGCCGGAGGACCACGCCGCGAACGCCGCCGTCCCGCACGAGTATGTTCGAGCCGCCGCCGAGCACCGTCAGGGGGACATCCGTCCCGTCCAGAATCCGGAGCACGCCGCGAATCTCCTCCTCGGTACGGGCGTGGACCAGAAGGTCCGCCGGCCCGCCGATCCGGAAGGTGGTGTACGGCTTCAGCGGCGCTTCCCGTTCGCAGCGCCCCTCCACAGCATCGCTGATCCGCCGCTCGACTTCTTTCTTTTGCATCTCAACCACCAAAATCAACCGAAGAAACCTCCGCCCCCGCCCGGCCGCCGGGTGAGCGCGAGAAAAATCTCCTCGCCGACTCGCCAAACGTCGCCCGCGCCCAGGGTGAGAATCAGGTCGCCCGCCAGGCTCTCGCCGGCGATCCGCTCCACCGCTTCCTCCCGTTCCCGGATCCAGACCGGCTCCGGCCCGCCGGCGCGTTCCACGGCGTCGGCGATCCGCCCGGAATCGACACCCGGAATCGGCCTCTCCCCGGCGGCGTACACGTCGAGAAGAAAAAGGCGGTGCGCGTCGGCGAAGGCATCGCCGAACTCCTCGGCCAGCCGCTCGGTCCGCGTAAACCGGTGGGGCTGGAAAACCACAACCAGGCGACGGTTCGGATAGGCGTCGCGAAGCGCCGCGAGAGTCGCCCTCACCTCCGTCGGGTGGTGGCCGTAATCGTCCATCACCAGGCGGCCCCGGTGTTCCCCCTTCACCTCCATCCGACGGTGGATGCCGCGAAAATCCTCGAGACCCTCGGCGATGACCGGGAAGGGGATCTCCAACTCCAAGCCGACGGCGATCGCCGCCAGGGCGTTGCGCACGTTGTGGAGGCCGGGGGTGAAGAGGCGCGCCTCCCCCAGTTCCCGTCCCGAGACGCTCACCGTGAAACGGCTCTCCTGGCCGTGCTGCCGGATCTTTTCGGCGCGGACATCCGCGCCCGGATCGACGCCGAAGGTGACGACCCGGCGGGTCACCCGAGGAAGAAGCGCCCGTAGCTCCGGGTCGTCTCCGTTCACCACCGCCGCGCCGAAGAAGGGGACCCGGTTGCAGAAGCGGGCGAAGGCTTCCTTGATCGCCTCCAGGTTCTCGTAGAAATCGAGATGCTCCCGGTCGATGTTCGTCACCACCGCCAGCTCCGGCGCCAACATCAGGAAAGTGCCGTCGCTCTCGTCCGCCTCCGCCACCAGAAGATCCCCTTCGCCCAACCGGGCGTTGGTTCCGAGCTGATTCAGCCGCCCGCCCACCACCACCGTCGGGTCCCGATCCGCGCGGGCGAGAACGAGGCCGATCATCCATGTGGTGGTCGTCTTCCCGTGGGCGCCCCCGACGGCGACGCCCCGCTTGACGCGCATCAGCTCCGCCAGAAGCTCCGCCCGGGGAATCACCGGCACGCCCGCCGCGCGGGCGAGAACCACTTCGGGGTTCTCGCGGGAGACGGCGGAGCTGACCACCGCCACGCCCGCCTGTTCCACCAGCGCCGAGCCGTGCCCGCGGACGATCGTGGCGCCGAGACGTTCGAGCCTCTCCGTCACATCCGTGGAAACCAGATCCGACCCGGAAACCTCGAAACCGAGGTTAAGGAGGATCTCGGCGATCCCGCTCATCCCGGTTCCGCCGATACCGATCAAATGGATCCGACGCACCCGTCCGAAGATCACTTCACTCGTCTCCGGTTCCGGCGCGGGCGCCGGCTTCACCAACGTCAGTCCGCGCACGCCTCTTCCCCTTTCCCATCGCCTCCGTCAATCTCGCGGCGATCCGCTCCGCCGCGTCCGGTCGGCCCAGGGCGCGGCTTCGATTCGCCATTTCACTCCGCAACTTTTCATTCTCCAACAGACCCTGAACGGCGACGAGCAACGCCTCCGGCGTCCACTCCTCCTCCTCCCGGGCGATCGCCGCTCCGCTCCGGGCGAGGTGGAGCGCGTTCTTCGACTGGTGCCGATCCGTGGCCGCTGGGAAGGGGACCAGGACCGCGGGGAGCCCGACGGCGTTGATCTCCGCCAACGTGGACGCGCCGGCGCGACAGATCACCAGGTCCGCCGCGGCGTAGGCGTCGCCCATCTCGTCCAGGAAGGGGTGGGGGCGAACGAGGGGAGCGATCCGGCCGCAGGAATCCCGGACCGTCTCCCAATCCGCCTCCCCTGTCTGGAAGAGGACCTGCGCCCCCTCCCCCTCCCGGCCCCAAAGCCGGAGCGCGCCGATCACCAGACGGTTCAGTCCGCGCGCCCCCTGGCTGCCGCCGAGCACGAGCACGGTGCGGCGGTCCCCGTCGAGACCCCAGCGATCGAGAGCGCGGGCACGATCTCCACGGAGGATCTCCCGCCGCACCGGTATCCCGGTCGTCTCCAGTGCGCAGCCGCGCGGCGCTCCGGAGAGCGCCCCCTCATAGCCGAGGAAAAGACGCCGGGCGAAGCGCGCGTTCCACCGCGTGGCGACGCCGGCCACCGCGTTCTGCTCGGCCGCGAAGACCGGCCGTCCGAGCAACCGCGCCGCGAAGGCGACCGGCGTGCTCGCGTACCCCCCCATGGCGAGCACCGCCGCCGGCCGGAGCCGCGCCGTCAGCGCCAGACTCGCGACAGTTCCCGCGACGAGCCGGAGGGCGAAGAGGGGCATACGCGCGGCGCCTCCCCGGGGCATACCGCGCACCGGGATGGATCGCCAGGCGATCCCGTAGCGCTCCAACAGCGACGCGCCGCGACTTCCGCCGAGCACGAAGAGGGGCCGCGCCTCCGGCGCCGTCTCCCGAAGCGCCTCGATCACGGCCACCGCCGGAAAAAGGTGGCCGCCCGTTCCCCCGCCCGCAAAGAGCACGTTCATCGTTCTCCGTTTCCGAGGCGCCTCTTCGCCGTCTCCGCCGTCGCCCAGGAGCGCCGATAGGCGTGGCGCGAAATGTTCAACAGAATCCCCGACCCGACGAGGGTGACCAGAAGGGACGATCCGCCGTAGCTCACGAAGGGGAGCGGCACGCCGGTTGTGGGCGCCGCTCCGGTAACGACCGCGATATTCAGCATGGCGTAGAGAAACACCAGCAGGGTGATCCCGGCGGCCAACAGCCGGCCCGCCGTGTCCGGCGCGCGCACGGCGATCCGCGCACCTCTCCACCCGAAGAGCAGGAAAAGCACCATCACACCGCCGGCGCCGACGAAGCCCAGTTCCTCGCCGACGATGCCGAGCACGAAATCGGTGTGGGAATCGGGGAGAAAGAAAAACTTCTGCTTGGACTGTCCCACTCCGACGCCGGTCCAGCCGCCGGAGCCGAGGGCGATCAGCGACTGATCCACCTGGTAGTCGGCGACCTGCAGGTCCTGCCGGCCGTTCAAGAAGGCTTCGATCCGCCCGCGTTGATAGGGATTGCGGGCCACGGAGGCGCCCGCCACGACGGAGAAGAGAAGACCGAGCACGAACAGGTGCCGGATCTTGGCGCCGCCGAGGAAGAGAAGGACCGTCGCGAGGAGCGCGACGTGGAAAACGCCGGAGAGGTTTCTCTGGAGCGCGATCAGGACCGCCACCAGGCTGAGCACGATCACCACCGGCACGGCGATCCGCCGGAAACTAGCGAGGTGCTCCTGTTTACGGCTCAAGAAATCGGCGAGATACACCACCACCAGGAGCTTCGCCACCTCGCTGGGCTGCAGGTTGATCGGGCCGAGGCGGATCCAGCGGCGGCCGCCGCGCACGTCGTCCTCCCAGCCGACCAGGAGCACCGCCACCAGCAGGGCGATGCCGAGCAGAAGGAGCGGCCGGGAGTGCCGGGTCAGATACCGATAATCGCTGCGATAGGCGAGGGCGCAGCCGACCAGCGCGAAGGCCACGCGGATCAGGTGCCGCTCGAGGAAAAATGCGGCGTCCCGGTACACCTCGGCGGCGCGGAAAGCGCTGGCGCTGAAAACCGCCACGATGCCGATGGCGACGAGCATCAGCACGACCACGAACAGCACACGGTCCGGTCCGGTCCGCTCACCGGTGAATCCGTCCGTCCGGACTTCATCACGCCTCGTCATGCTTCTCCCTCTCCGCCAGGGCGCGGACCTCGCTCTTGAAGTCCCGGCCACGCTCCTCGAAATCGTGATACCAGTCGAAGCTGGTGCATCCCGGCGATAGGAGGACCACGTCCCCCTTCCGGGCGACCCGGTAGGCGATCCGCACCGCCTGCTCCATCGAATCGGCGTAGTAACGGTCCGACACGTCGGGGAAAGCCTCCTCGAGCAGCCGCCGCGCCTCGCCGATCAGCACCATCGAGCGCACGTGAATCGCCACCAGATCCCGAAGGGTATCGAAGGTCGGTTTCTTCGGCCGGCCGCCGGCGATCCAGACGATCGGCGCGTCGAAACTCTGCAGCGCGTAATAAACCGACTCCACGTTGGTCGCCTTCGAGTCGTTGATGAAGTGGATCCCCCGCACCGTCTCCACACGCTCGAGCCGGTGCTCCAGGCCGGGGAACTCGCGAAGCGTGGTCCGAATCACGTTGTTCGGCACGCCGAGGATTTTCGCGATCGCCGTCGCGGCGAGGGCGTTGGTCCGGTTGTGCGGACCGGGCACGGCGATGTCCCTCTCCAACCCGACGAGTTCCTCGTCCCCGCCCAGCGTGGAGAGAATCTCGCCGTATCGCAGGTAGACGCCGGGGAATCCGCCCTGCGCGGTCCGGCTGATCCACGCCGTCCGCGCTCCTCCCTTGCGGACCATGCGCCGGCAGGCGGGATCGTCGTAATTGAGGACCGCCCAGTCCCCCTCTCGCTGGTTCTCGAAAACACGCCCCTTGAGGCGAAGGTATTCTTCGAATGTGCCGTGTCGATCCAGGTGGTCCTCGGTCACGTTCAGCAGCACCGAGAGGCGCGGGCGGAAACGTTCCACCCCCTCGAGCTGGAAGCTGGAGATCTCCGCCACGATCTCGTCGAAGTCACGGTAGGGACCGACCGCGTCGCAGAGGGGACGACCGATGTTCCCCGCCACGGCGGTCCGCCGCCCGTCCCGCTTCAGGATCTCGCCGATGAGCGTCGTGGTGGTCGACTTGCCGTTGGTGCCGGTCACGGCGGTGAGCCGCGCATCCATGACGCGAAAAGCGAGTTCGATCTCCGCGATGATCTCCACGCCGCGCCGCCGCGCCTCCTCGAGGAGGAGGTGGCCGGGCGGCAGGCCGGGGCTGACCACCACGCGGTCCACGCCGCTCAGCATCGATGCATCCGGCTCACCGAAAAGGAAGCGCGCCCCCTCCGATTCCCAGAGGCGGATCCTCTCGCGCTGCTCGTCGTCCTCCGGCCGGCGTTGGTCATAGCCGATGGGCGGGGTCCCGAGGCGGAGCAAGAGGTCCACCGCCCCCCGCCCGCTCCGGGCGAGCCCCAACACCAGCGTGCGTTTCGGTTCGTCTTTCATTACCGCAGCTTCAGCGTGCTCAGCGAGAGCAACGCGAATAGGATTCCGATGATCCAGAATCGGACCACCACTTTCTGCTCGGGCCACTTCATCAGTTCGAAGTGGTGGTGCAACGGCGCCATGCGGAAAACCCTCTTGCCGCGCAAGCGGAAGGAGGTCACCTGGATGATGACCGAGAGCACTTCGAGCACGAACACGCCCCCGACGAGAGCGAGGAGAAACTCCATTTTGATGAACACGGCGATCACCGCGAGGAGGCCGCCCAGCGCGAGCGAACCGGTGTCGCCCATGAAGATCTGGGCCGGATGGGTGTTCCACCAGAGGAAGCCGAGCGCCGCCCCGGCCAGAGAGCCGCAGAAGACGGTCAGCTCGCCCACTCCCTTCAGGAAAGGAATGTTCAGGTATCCGGCGAACTGGGCGTGGCCGGCCACGTAGGCCATCACGCCGAACGTGAACGCGGCGAGAGCCGTGAGTCCGATGGCGAGGCCGTCCAGACCGTCGGTCAGGTTCACCGCGTTCGACGACCCGGTGAGCACGAAGACGACGAAGGGAACGTAGAACCAGCGAAAATCGATCGTCCGGTCCTTGAGGAAGGGGAGCGCCGTCTTGGTCGCCCATTCCGGCTCCGGCGCGAAGTGAACGAGCATCACGCCGAGGAATACGCCGAGGCCGATCTGCCCGGCCAGCTTGTACCGTCCCACCAGCCCCTTCGGGAGCTTACGGACCGATTTCAAATAGTCGTCCAATAGCCCGATGGCTCCGAGCCAGACCGTGGAGAGGAGGGCGAGCTGCACGTACCGATTGGTGAGGTCCGCCCAGAGAAGGGTGGGAAGCAGAATCGCGAAGAGGATCAGGATCCCCCCCATCGTGGGCGTTCCCCGCTTCGCACGGTGCGTGTCGGGAGTGAGGTCGCTCCCCGTCTCGACGAACTGTCTCGCCCGGAGCCGCCGGATCACCCATGGCCCGAGCAGGAAGCAGAGGAGCAGCGCCGAGACGGCCGCGTAAGCGGAACGGAAGGTGATGTAGCGAAAAACGTTGAGGAACGAATAGACGTCCCGCAGCGGATAGAGCAAAAGATAAAGCATCTACGCCTCGCTCCCGCGCGCCGCCGCCGAGTAGGCCCGGCGCACCGCGCGGAGAATCCGTTCCATCGCCATCGCCCGGGAAGCCTTGGCGACCAGCGTGTCCCCCGGCTCGAGTTCGCCGGCGATCCGCTCCGCCCACGCCTCTCGGTCTTCTCCGCACCGCACGATCCGCTCCGGCGGCATGCCGGCGGCGGAGGCCGCCTCGGCGGTGTGCCGCGTCCGTTCCCCGACGAGCCAGAGCCGGTCCAGCCCGGCGCCGGCGGCGGCCATTCCCACCTCCCGGTGGGCCCGTTCCTCCTCCGCGCCCAACTCCATCATGTCGCCGAACAGAAGGTGCCGGCGGCCGGAGGGGCGGCGCGCGAGAAACTCGATCGCGCCGGTGACGGAAGCGACATTCGCGTTGTAGGTGTCGTCGATAAAGAGGACTCCCTCCTCCCGGATCGGCCGGAACCTTCCCGGCGGAGGGGTGAATCCTCGCAGTCCCCGGGCGATCGCGCCGTCGTCAATCCCCTCGCCGCGGGCCACGGCGATCGCGGCGAGTAGATTCGGGACTTGATGATTTCCGTATAAATCGACTCGAAAGGAGGAGCCCTCGGGCATCTCGAGGCGGATCCCCTCGTCCCCCCAGGGATCGGTTTTCTCCGGACGGATCGCGCACTCCGGGCAGAAACCGAAGGTGACCGGCTCCCGCCCGGCCAGGCGGATCGTGCGAAGGAGAACCGGATCGTCGCCGTTGGCGTACACCGCCCCGCCGGGCGCGAGACGGTTGAGGAGCAGGCACTTCTCCCGCGCCGTGTTCTCCAACGATCCGAGCCCCTCCAGGTGGGCGGCGCGGACGTTCGTGAACACCGCCGCGTCGGGACGGACGATGGACGCGAGACGGATCATCTCTCCCGGCGCGCTGATCCCCAGTTCGAGCACCGCCCAACGGGTCCCCTCCTCGACGCGCAGGATCGCGAGAGAGACGCCGATCGCCGTGTTCCAGTTTTCCGGCGACGATGCCGTCCGCCCCGCTCCGCGAAGCGCCGCGGCGATCAGCTCCTTGGTGGTCGTCTTGCCGTTCGTGCCGGTCACCGCCAGCACCCGCGCGCCGAGGCGGTCCCGGTGATGCGCCGCGAGTTTCTCCAGCGCCGCCGCCGGCTCCTCCACCGCCACCACCCGGCCCCGGTCGATCGTCGCCGGCAGGTCGCCCGCGCGGGACCGCCGCACCACCGCCGCCTCCGCCCCCCTCCGGAACGCCTCCTCTACGAAGAGGTGCCCGTCGGTCCTTTCGCCGACGAGGGCGAAGAAGATCTCCCCTTGCCGGATCCGGCGGGTGTCGACCGAGGCGCCCCGGCAATCGGCCGCAGGAGCGGGCGAGGCGAGAAGCTCCCCTTGAAGAATGTCCGCGATGCGTTCGGGGGTGTAGGCGCTCACGATCCGCCCCCCCCTTCGGCGAGAAGCTCCTCCGCCGTCGCCCGCTCGTCCCAGGAGAATTTTTCGCGGCCGATGATCTGATAGCGCTCGTGTCCCTTGCCGGCGAGGACCACCGTGTCCCCCGGGGCGGCGACGCGGAAAGCGTGGGCGATCGCCTCCCTCCGGTCCGGAATCACCTGGTAGATCGCGCCGGCTTTCCGCAACCCCTCCTCGACCTGCGCACGAATCTTCGCCGGGTCCTCCCCGCGCGGGTTGTCATCGGTCAGAACCACCAGGTTCGCCCCGGCCCCGGCGATCTCACCCATGATCGCCCGCTTCCCCTCGTCCCGCTCGCCGCCGCATCCGAACACGACGATCAGCCGGGCCACGGTGAAGGCTCGGACGGCGGGAAGGAGTTGCCGGAATCCGTCGGGCGTGTGGGCGTAATCGATGATTACGGTGAAGTCTTGGTCGCCGGCGACTCTCTCCATCCTTCCGGGAGGAGGAGCCGCCCAGGCGAGCCCGGCGGCCGCCTCCGCGAGGCGGACCCCCGCGGTGAGAGCGAGTCCGGCGGCGGCGAGCGCGTTCGCGGCGTTGAAGGCGCCCGCCATGGGGAGGCGCGTCTCCGCCTCCTCCCCCTCGTAACGGAGACGGAGGCGGAGCCCTTCCGGTTCGGAGGCGAGGATCTCTCCGCGAAGGTCCGCGTCGCCGCCGACGGAATAGGTGATCCGCGGCAGCGGGGATTCCGCCGCCAGCTCCGCGCCGACCGGATCGTCCCGGTTCAAGACCGCCGCGCCGACCTCCACTCTGTCTTCTCCGGCGAGCTCCGGAAAGAAAAGACGGCGCTTCGCTTCCCGGTAGCGCTCCTCGCTCCGATGGAAGTCGAGGTGATCCCGGGTGACGTTGGTGAGCGCCAACGCTTGGAGCTTGAGCCCGGAAACACGCTTCAGTGAGACGGCGTGCGAGGAGACCTCCATGGCGACCCGATCGATCCCGTCCGCCCGCATCCGCGCGAGCAGGCCGTGGATCACGTCCGGACCGGGCGTCGTGTTCGGCGCCTCCAGGCTTTCGCCGTCCCACTTGTATCCGAGGGTGCCCAGGAGCCCGCACCGCCCGCCGGCGGAGCGAAGGATCGACGCGAGCAGATGGATCACCGTGGTCTTGCCGTTCGTGCCGGTCACGCCGAAGACCGGAATCGCCCGGCTCGGCCTTCCGTACAAACGGTCCGCCGCTTCACCGAGGGCGATCCGCGTGTCCGGCACAACCGCTTGAGGGATCCGCACGGCGCGGTTCGGCTGCTCCACCAGAGCCGCCGAGGCGCCCCGCTCCGCGGCTTCCCGGAGGAAGCGGTGGCCGTCTGTGCGGAAACCGCGGAGGGCGACGAAGAGGCTCTCGGGACCGGCGGCGCGGGAGTCGGCCGTGATCCGCCGGACGGGCACCGCGCAATCGCCCACCCGTTCTTTCACCGGAAGCGCCGCCTCCTCGAGAAGGAGATCGAAACGCATCGCCTGGTTCTCCACGGTCATCACGTTCCGCTTCCCTTTAGATACGAACGTTCCCCCGGCTGCAGGGCGACCCCCGGCGACGGATCCTGCGCCGTCACCGTTCCCGTCCCCTCGCAACGCACCCGCATTCCCGAATCGAGCAACACTCTCTTCGCCTCCCGTAGGGGAAGGCCGACGAGGGCGGGCATGGCCGCCGCCGGACCCGGCCGCGCCTCGGGCGCCGGCGCCGGGTCCAGGCGGCACGTCCGCTCGGCCATGGCCCATCGGCCCGCCGCGTCCCTCTCGAGCACGTCCCGCAAAGGCTCGCTCAGGTCGCAACAGGCCGTCTTCCACAGGATCTCCCGGAAGACGGGAGCGGCCACCAGACCGCCGTAAAACACCCCCGACAGGTCGACCAACACGACCGCGACGACGATGCGCGGTTCCTCCACCGGCACGAATCCGATAAAGGAGGAGGTGTATCGACGGTTCGAGAAGCCGCCCCCCTCTTCCAGCATCTGCGCCGTTCCCGACTTTCCCGCCGCCTGGAGCACGCCGAGGTCCGCGGCGCGTCCGGTCCCCCGCTCCACCACGCCTCGAAGAAAATCGCGCAGGAGCGACGCCGTCTCCCGCGAGACGACCCGGCGCACCGGCACGGGGGGGTAACCGCGGATCCGTTTCCCCTCCGGCGAGAGGATCTCTCGGACGATGCGCGGCTCCATCAGCACGCCGTCATTGGCGACGGCGGCGTAGGCGGAAACCATCTGGATCAGATTGACCGCCACCTCGTGGCCGATCGCCACGGTGGCGAGCGAGCGGCGGCTCCACTCGCAGGGACGGCGGAGCATCCCGGTCACTTCGCCGGGAAGTTCCACGCCGGTGCGCGCGCCGATGCCGAAGGCGCGCGAATAGGAGTAGAGCGCCTCCGCGCCGAGACGAAGCGCCACCTGGGCGGTCACGATATTGGAGGAAAACTCGAAAGCCTCCCGGACGGTCAGGCTGTCGTATTCCTTCGGGTCATGGATGGTGTAGCCGCCGAAATTCATCTTCCCGCCGCCGGCGTCGAAAACGTCCTCCGGGCGGACCACTCCCTCCTCCAGCGCCGCGGCGTAGGTGATCAGTTTGTACGTGGAGCCCGGTTCGAACTGCGCCGCCACACAACGGTTCAGCGCCGCCGCCTCTGCCCCCGCGCCGGGCTCGGTGGCGGCGAGCGCCAGAATCTCGCCCGTGGCCGGGTCCATGGCGAGCGCCATCCCCCAGGAAGCGCCGTGCTCCTCCACCGCCCGCCCCAGCTCAAGCTCCACCGCGCTTTGGATGCGCGCGTCCAGCGTGAGCACCACGTCGCAACCGTCCCGAGGAGGCTCCGCGGGAAAATCGGGGAGGCTTCGGCTCCGCCGTTCGGGAATCCTCTGCAACACCTGCCAACCCGGCTCGCCGCCGAGGAAATCGTCGAAGCACTTCTCCACCCCCTCGAGCCCCCGGTTGTCCACGTCCGTGATCCCCACCACCAGCCGGGCGAGTTCCCCCCGCGGATGGACACGATCCTTTTCGGGGAGGGTGTAGACGCCGGGGAGGTTTTCGGCGAGCGCCCGCTCCGCGACGGCGGGCTCGGTTTTCCTTTCGAGCCAAACGAAATGTCCCCCGCGCGAGATGCGGCTCCGGATCGACGAGCAGGAAAGCCCCAGAATCGGCGCGAGCCGCGCGGCGGTTTCGGCCGTGTTCCGAATCTGGCTCGGGTTGGCGATGATCGAAGGGGAGGAGAGGGTACCGGCGAGTAACACACCGTTCCGGTCCAGGATCCGTCCACGGTCGCAGGGCACCTCGACGCGGCAGGTGTGCTGCCGCTCGGCCCGGTTCTGGTACTCTTCGTGCCGCACGATCTGCGTGCGCACCAAACCGGCGAAGAGGACGCCCCAACAGGCGAGGCAGGCCGTCACGACCACGAACATGCGGATCTTTCGACCGAAAGGACTCACCGTCCCCCCCCCGTCCCCCGTCCATCGACGGCATCGCCGCGGGCGAGGCCGATGAGCTCGACCAGTCCGCGTCCGGCGCCCCCGAACAATCCTTCCCCTCCTCCGCCCTGGATCGGGGCGGTCCACTCGACGAGGAAGACCTGTTCGCCCTGCTCCGGAGGCCGCAGTTCCAGCCGCTCCCTGGCGAGCCGTTCGATGCGACCGCGGGCGAGAAGGGCGGCCACGTTCGCCTCCTCCCTCTCCCGCGCGCCGCGATGCTTCTCCAACTCCGCCCGGAGTTCCATGTTCTCCTGGTGCATCTGAACGACGGAAAAACGCTGGGAGACGCACGCGACGAGAAGGATCACCGCCGCCAGAAGCGCCGGCAGGAACCGCTTCGCCGGCGGAACGGAAAGGCGGGGCGTGTGAAGCCGCCGCCGCTTCTCTTTCGTTCCTTTCCGCGTCATCCGAGATCCTCCTCCCCCGCTCGCGCCGCGCCGCCGCCGAGCTTTTCCGCCGTGCGGAGCCGGGCGCTTCGTGCTCGCGGATTTCGCGCCGTCTCCTCCGCGCCGGGGCGGATCGCACGCCGGTGCGGGAGACGAACCAGCGGCCCGCGCCCGCAGAGACAGACCGGCGCCCGGGGCGGGCAGACACAGCCGCGTTCCCACTGCCGGAAACGCTCCTTCACGATCCTGTCTTCGAGGGAGTGATAGGCGATTACGACGAGACGTCCGCCCGGCGCGAGCAGCTCCAACGCGCCGTCCAGGCCGGACTCGAGCGCGCCCAGTTCGTCGTTCACCTCGATCCGGATCGCCTGAAAAACACGGGAGAGTCCCTTGGTCCGCATGCGCGCCGGGATCCGGCGCCCCGCGGCCCGGGCGAGGCGGGCGGTGTCCCGGATCGGTCCGGACTCCCTTTCCCGAACGATCTCCCGCGCGATCGCACGGGCGTTCCTCTCCTCGCCGTAACGCCGGATCGTGTCGGCGAGACGTTTCTCGTCGTAGCCGTTCACCACGTCGAAGGCGCTCTTTTCGTCCCGACGGTTCATGCGCATGTCGAGTGGCCCCTCCGCGCCGTGGCTGAAACCGCGTTCCGGATCATCCAGGTGAATCGACGAAACGCCCAGGTCGAGCAGTACGCCGCCGACCCTTCCCAACCATTCCTCTCCGACCAGGCGGACCAAGTCGCGGAAATCGCCGTGCGCGAAACGGGATGGTAAGGAGATTCCGGCGAGTCGTGTCCGCGCCGAGGCGAGCGTCTCGCCGTCCCGATCGATGCCGACGAAGGCTTCGATTCCCCGCACATCCTTGAGCACCGCCTCCGCGTGGCCGCCCGGGCCGAGTGTGCCGTCCACGAAGAGCCCGCCCGGAAAGGGGCGCAGCGCCTCGACGGTCTCCGGCAGAAGGACGGGCACGTGTTCGGGTCGCCCGGGAACGTCTCCGCTCCGGATCATTCCTGCCGGCCGGTGGAGCGGTACTTCTGCATCTCCTCGGCGACCCCTTCGTAGGTCATGCCGTATCCGGATCGATACCGCTCGTATATTTCAGGATTGAACAGTTCAAGATGCGTGATGACGCCGAGGACGAGAATGTCCTTCTCCAGGTGAGCCCACTCGCGGTGTTCCCGGGGGATCAGGATCCGCCCCGACCGGTCCAGTCCGGCCTCCACGGCGTGGGAGGCCATTTCGCGCGCGAAGAGACGAGTGTTGCCGACGTTGTAGGGGAGGGCGCGAAGGTCTTTTTCCACCGCCTCCCATTCGGCGAGGGGATAGACGGCGAGACAGTCATCGTATCCGCGGGTGATGATGATCGGCGATTCCGGGTCGGGTGAGAGAACCCTCCGGATGCGGGCGGGGATGTTGGTTCTCCCCTTCTCGTCCAATGTGGCCTGGTAGCGACCGAGTAGTCTGCCCACTTCGCCTCCGATGCGGTGGTGGAAGGGGCGCGCCGGAGGTTGCGCTTCCGGGTCGCCGTTCCTATACTGGCCCCATCGGGTGGAGCGCTCGCAAAGCGCTCAGGAGGGCTATCAGCGAAAGGCGATCAATCCCGGACGTTTTTTGCGGTTGTGGCGAACGCTCAGAAAACCCATTATGCGCCACTTCCACCCACCTGGGCCCACATTAGGCCCCATCGAAATAGGCGTCAATACTTTTTTCGCCTCTATAGAGCGAAAAAATGGGAATTTTCACTTTTTTCCCCTCCTCCTCGTCTTTCCGGGGACGCGAGGGGGCAAGAATTTGGTTTAATCAATTAATGCAATGCACTATCAAAATTAGTAATAACAAAAAAAGGCGGTCCCGCCGCACAAAGGGTGGGGTGTGGTGGGGCGTTTGCGCGACCCTCCTCCTCTTCCTTCCCCTGGGATGCGCGCGCCCCCCTCTTCTGCCCGGCGTGAATCTGATCCTGATCACCATCGACACCCTCCGGGCGGACAGGCTCGCCACATATGGATACCCGGGAGCCCTCACCCCGAACATGGACCGTCTCGCACGGCAGGGGGTTTTCTTTCCGGAAATGGTCGCCAGCGTCCCTCTCACTCTCCCCTCCCACACCAGCTTTCTCACGGGGCTCTCCCCCTCCCGCCACGGAGTCCACGACAACGGCGCCTACAGTCTGGACCCGGAGAGGATCACCCTGGCGGAGCGCCTGAGCGCCGGGGGTTATCGGACCGCGGCGATCGTCTCCTCCTTCCAGCTCGATAAGAAGTACGGCCTCGACCAAGGGTTCGACGAGTACGACGACACGATGCCCGATCTTTTCACCATCTACGACCAGCGGATCGCGCGGGGCCCGAGGGGGAGCCAGATCTCCCGGAACGCGGATCAGCGCCGGGCGAACGAGGTGAACGCCCGCGTCCGCGCGTGGCTCGCACAGGGAGGCTCGGAGCCCTTTTTCCTTTGGCTCCACTATTTCGATCCCCACGAAACCTACGACCCGCCTCCCCCCTACGACGGTCTCTTTCCCGAAAGGAGCTGGCCGGATCGCCAGTACGACGGCGAGGTCGCCTTTCTGGATCGGGCGATCGGCGAGCTGGAGTGGATGCTGCGCGAGAAGGGTCTCTGGGAGAGAACGCTGATCGTGCTCTCCGCCGATCACGGCGAGGGACTCGGCCAGCACCGCGAGATGTACCACGACACTTTCCTTTATGAATCCACGTTGCGCATCCCCCTGATCATCGGCGGCGGCGCCCTCCCCCCCGCTTGGCCGCGGCTGGTCGAGTCGCCGGCCCGAAGCGTGGATGTCTTTCCCACCCTCCTCGAGCTGACCGGCCTCCCCGGCGCGGAAGAGACGCAGGGGAAAAGCCTGGTCCCCCTCCTGCTGGGGGAGGAGCGAAACCGGAAGCTGGTCAATTACGTCGAAACCTATTCGCCGGGTCACCACGCCGCGAGCCGGCTCTTCGGCGTCCAGGATGGGGACTGGAAGTACATCGAGGCGCCCAAGCCGGAGCTGTACAACCTGGCGGCCGATCCGGGCGAAACGGAAAACCTGTTTATGCTGGAGCGAAGCCGGGCCCGGGAGATGCAGGATTTCGTCGACGAGTGGAAACCGAGTGAGGAGCGGGAGGAGGAGGAGATCGACGAGGAAACGCGGGAGCGTCTCGAAGCGATCGGGTACATCCAGAGGGACGGGCCGGCGGACGCATCGGCGACGGAAACGGAGGAGGACCCCAAGGATCTGGTCCCCTGCATCGACGGTCTTCACCGGGCTATGGCCTACTACACCTACGGCGAGTTGGACTCCTCCCTGGAGGTGCTCTACGAGCTTGCCGAGATCTGCCCCGGCCGCCAACGAATCTACGACAACATCGGCAACCTGCTGATCACCACCGGGCGTTACGCCGACGCGGTCGATTTCTTCGTCTCGCTGCTGGAGCGCGCTCCCGCATACGCCAAGGGGTACTTCTGGATCGGCATGGCCTACCGGCGCGGGGGCGAGAACCGGGAGGCGGTCCACTGGTTCCTGCGCGGTCTTGAAAAAGACGGGAGGATGCAGGACGCGGCGTACAACCTGGGGTTGACGCTGAGAGACCTGGGATTGACACGCGAAGCGATAGGCGCTTTCCAGGGGGCGGTCTCCGTCGCGCCGGGGACACGGATCGGGAAGATGGCGGCGGGGGCGCTCGACGAGCTACGACGCGCCGCCGCCGAAAACGGCGAAACCGCCGAACCGCGCTGAAACCGGCGGGCGCGAAAAGGCCGCCTCCCGAGGAAGGCGGCCCCGAACCAACGCGTCGTTCCCGCGGAGCTAATCCCCCTTCAGCACATCCCGGCCGATGGTGCTCCTCTGCACTTCCGAGGTTCCCTCGAAGATCTCCGCCGCCTTGGCGTCCCTGTAGATCTGCTCCATGCGGTACTCCCGCATGTATCCGTACCCGCCGTGAATCTGGATGGCGCGGCCCGCGCAGCGGGTGGCCGTCTCGGTAGCGACCAGCTTCGCCTGCGACGCCTGCCGCGCGTAGGGAAGCCCCTCCTGCTTCCGCCAGCCCGCGTCGTAGGTGACCAGCCGGGCCATATCGATCTCGGTCCGCATGTCGGCGAGCATCCACTGAATCCCCTGGAAGTCGGCGATCTTGTGACCGTACTGCTCGCGCTCGAGCGCGTAGGCGCGGGCGCAGACGAAAGCCTCCTCGGCCATGCCGACGCCGGACGCCGCCACCGCGATCCGGCCGCCGTGAAGCGTGTCCACCCCCACACGAAGCCCCTTCCCCTCGGGACCGAGAAGCGACTCGGGACCGACCTTCACGTCCTCGAAGATCAGCTCCGCCGTGGGAGAACTCTTGAGGCCCATCTTCTGTTCCACCGTGCCGACGGAGAACCCGGGAGTTCCCTTGTCGATGAGAAAGGCGGAAACGTGGCGGGTGAGCTTGCCGTTCCGCTCGAGCCTCGCGAAAAGGATGACGAAATCCGCCACCGATCCGTTGGTGATGAAGATCTTCCGCCCGTTGATCACATAGTCGTCCCCGTCCTTGCGGGCGATCGTCTTCAGGTTGGTGGCGTTCGATCCCGCCTCCGGCTCGGTGAGGGCGTAGCAGCCGAGCAGCGCGCCCGTCGCCGAACCGACCAGGTATTTCCGCTTCTGCTCCTCCGTGCCGAAGTGTTGCAGCGGGAAGTTGAGGAGCGAGTTATGGAGCCCGACGAGCATGCCCTGTCCGGCGGCCGCCCGGGAGATCTCCTCGGTGGCGATCAGGTAGCTGAGAAAATCCATCTCCTGGCCGCCGTATTCCTCGGGCACGCACATGCCGAGGAAACCGTTCCGGGCGAGCTTGCCCGCCAATTCCCGTGAGAAAACCCCTTCATCCTCCGCCTTCTGCGCTTCCTCGCGGATATCGGAGGCGAACTGGCGCGCCATGTTCCGGATCATTTCCTGTTCTTCGGTCAACCCAAAGTGCATCTTCACTACCTCTGTGCGGTTCTAGGGCGGGGAAACCCGCGATGAGGAACCCCGTCGATCATGGATTCCGTTTGACTGGTGTGAGGAGCCTACCGGGCGCCCCGAGGGGCTGTCAACCCGTTTCCCCGCCGAGCGATGCCCCTTCGGCGAGGTTACCCCCCGCCCATCCATGTGCTACACTTTCCCCGATTCCGCGCGGGAGATCACGGCGAGCGCCGCGTGACGGCGAATCGTTCCCGCGCCCCGTCCGGATCGATCCGGAACGGGATGGCCCGCCGCCGCGCTTCCCGGGAGAATCCCGAGGCGAGCCGATCCCCGCTCCGGCGAAAAAAATCACACGCGGCGACGCGTACCCGGCTTCACGACCCGCCGCGGCCGGTCGAGAGGGGAACGTCCCGGCGCGGGCTCCCCTTCCGGTTCGCCAGGAAAAGGGCCGCGCGGGCCGAGCGCCCGCCGCCCCGCAACCGATGGGTGGTCGACACGATGGCTGACGACGTAAGCGGCGGCGCGGATCGGATCGCTTCGATCCCGCTTCGCGACGATTTCCCCCTCCCCGGACCGGAGGAGTGGCGCGAGGAGGCGATCCGCCTCCTCAAGGGTCGCCCCTTCGAGAAAACACTCTTCACCGAAACCGATGAAGGGATCACCCTCCGCCCCATCTACGACGCCGAAGACGTGAAGGATCTTCCCGGACTCGGCGCGGCGCCGGGCGAAGCTCCCTTTCTCCGCGGATGCCGCGCCGCCGGCTATCGGGCGGACGGTTGGTACGTGGCGCAGGAACTCCCCTTCCCCACTTACGACGAGTTCAACCGGGCGCTCCGGCACGATCTGGAGAGGGGCCAAACCGCGGTGAACCTGATCCTGGACCGAGCGGCCCAGGCCGGTCTCGATCCGGATCAGGCGGAACCGGGGGACGTGGGGCGGGGCGGCACGTCGATCGCTTCGGTGATCGGCCTCTCCCGCGCTCTCGAAGGGGTGGATCTGGAGCGCACGCCTGTCTATCTCCAACCCGGTTCGGCGGCGATGCCGGTGGCGGCGCTTCTGATCGCGCTCGCCCGGAAAAGGGGAACGGACCCCGCGCGCCTCCGCGGCTCCGTCGGCATGGATCCGATGACGGGCCTGGCCGTTCACGGACGGCTCCCCGTTTCCCTCGACCGCGCCTACGATGAGCTGGCCCACCTCACCCGTTGGGCGGCGGAGAACGCGCCGATGCTCCGCACCCTCGCCGCCTACGGTTTCGCTTGGCACGAGGGAGGAGGCGACGCCGTCCAAGAACTCGCCTTCACGCTCGCCTCGGCGGTGGAGGCGCTCCGCCGGCTCGAGCAGCGCGGCCTCGGCGTGGAGATCGTCGCGCCCCGGATCCTGTTCGGCCTCTCGGCCGGGACCGGCTTCTTCCCGGAGATCGCCAAGTTCCGCGCGGCCCGGCTCCTCTGGCACCGGGCGTTGGAGGGGTGCGGCCGCGGCGACCTGGCCGCCCGCATGCACATTCACGCCCGCACTTCCTCGGTGGACAGCACCACATTCGATCGACACGTCAACATTCTCCGCGGGACCACGCAGGCCTTCGCCGCCGTGATGGGAGGCTGCGACAGCCTGCACGTGGAGCCCTTCGACCGGCTCCTCGGACTCCCCGGAGACACGGCCCGGCGGATCGCGCGCAACACCCAGACGATCCTGCGCGAGGAATGCCGCTTCGACCGCGTGATCGATCCGGCGGGAGGCGGCTGGGCCGTGGAGTCGCTCACCCACGAGATGGCCCGCCGCGCCTGGGATCTCTTCCGGGAGATCGAAGAAGCGGGGGGGATGCCTGCGGCGCTCCTGAACGGGATTCCGCAGAGCAAGATCGCCGAGACGGCGCGGAACCGCCGGAAGAGGGTCGCCGTCCGGACCGACGTGCTGATCGGCGTGAACCGCTATCCGAACCGGGAAGAGGGGCCGCCGGTCCGTCGTTTTCCCGATTATGAGTCGATCCACGCCCGGCGCGCCGCGCGCCTCCGCGAGCTTCGCGTCTCGCCGGAGCACGCCGAGCAGATCCGCGTGCTGGAGAAGCTCGGCACCATCCTCCGATCGAAACCGGAGGACCTCTTCGAGGCGGCGGCTGACGCGGCGCTCCACGGCGCCACCATCGGCGAATTCACCCGCATGCTCCGGCGCGGCGAGGACGAGGAAACGCGGGTGGAGCCGATCCCGACCTTCCGGTCCGCCCACGATTACGAGGTGTTGCGCGCGACGGTGCTCGAGTGGCGCGCCCGCTCCGGCGCGCCGCCGCAGGTCTTTTTCGCCAACATCGGCCCTCCGTCGGCGTACATGGCCCGTCTGGAGTTCACGCGATCCTTCTACGAGATCGGCGGATTCGAAACGATACACGACCGCTCCTTCGAAACCCCCGGCGACGCGGCGCGGGAGGCGCTCGCGTCCGAAGCGCCGGCGGTGGCGATCGTTTCCACCGACGACCGCTACCCGGAAGCGGTCCCGGCGATCGTCGCGGCGCTCCGAGCCGCTCCGAACCCGCCCCGGCGGATCATCCTCGCCGGCTTCCCGAAGGAACACGCCGACGCCTTCCGCGAAGCGGGCGTGGACGAGTTCATCCACCTGCGCGCCGACGCGCTCGCCTCTCTCCGCGCGCTGGCCGACACGATCGGAGTGAAGCGATGAGCCGCATCCCCGACTACCGCAACATGGAGTGGAGCGCTCCGGACCCCGCCTTTTCCCGGGAAGAGTGGGGGCGGCGCGTGAAGAAGGAGACCGGTCGCGACCCCGAGGACCTGGTCTGGCGAACGAACGAGCAAATCGACGTGGAACCGCTCTATGGCCCCGCCGATACGGAGGGGCTGGAGCACATCGGCTACACCGCCGGCATCCCCCCCTTCCTGCGGGGACCCTACGCGACCATGTACGTGATGCGCCCCTGGACGGTGCGCCAGTACGCCGGCTTCTCCACCGCCGAAGAGTCGAACGCCTTTTACAGGCGCAATCTCGCCGCCGGCCAGAAGGGCCTCTCCGTCGCTTTCGACCTCGCCACCCACCGGGGCTACGACTCGGACCACCCGCGCGTCATCGGCGACGTGGGAAAAGCGGGCGTGGCGATCGACTCGATCCTGGACATGAAGATCCTCTTCGACGGCATCCCCCTCGACCGGATGTCCGTCTCCATGACCATGAACGGCGCGGTCCTGCCGGTGATGGCCTTCTACATCGTCGCCGCGCTGGAGCAGGGGGCGGCGCTCGAGGAACTGGCCGGCACGATTCAGAACGACATCCTGAAGGAATTCATGGTCCGCAACACCTACATCTATCCCCCCCTCCCGAGCATGCGGATCATCGCCGACATCATCGCCTACACGGCGGAGCGGATGCCCAAGTTCAACAGCATCTCCATCTCCGGCTACCACATGCAGGAGGCGGGCGCCACGGCGGACCTGGAACTGGCCTACACCCTCGCCGACGGACTCGAGTACGTTCGGACCGGCATCGCCGCCGGCATGGACATCGACGCCTTCGCCCCGCGGCTCTCCTTCTTCTGGGCCCAGGGAATGAACTACTTCATGGAGGTGGCGAAGATGCGCGCCGCCCGGGTGATCTGGGCGACGCTGATGAAACGTTTCCACCCGAAGAACCCCAAGTCGATGGCGCTCCGCACGCACAGCCAGACCTCGGGATGGAGCCTGGCGGAGCAGGACCCCTTCAACAACGTGGTCCGCACCTGCATCGAGGCGATGGCGGCCGCCCTCGGCCATACACAGTCGATGCACACCAACGCGCTGGACGAAGCGATCGCCCTCCCCACCGACTTCTCCGCGCGGATCGCCCGCAACACGCAGATCTACCTGCAGGAAGAGACCGGCCTTTGCCGGATCGTCGATCCCTGGGGAGGCTCGTACTACCTCGAGGCGCTCACCGACCGGATCCGGAAACGCGCCTGGGAGCACATCGAAGAGGTGGAAAAGCTGGGAGGCATGGCGAAGGCGATCGAGACGGGTATCCCCAAGATGCGGATCGAGGAGTCGGCGGCGCGCCGGCAGGCGCACATCGACTCCGGGAGGGAGACGATCGTCGGCGTGAACCGTTATCGCCTCGACAAGGAGGATCCCCTGGAGATCCTCGAGGTGGACAACACGGAGGTGCGTCGGCGGCAGATCGAGCGCCTCCGGCGGCTGAGGGAGGAGAGGGACGCCGGCGCCGTGAAGGCGGCGCTCGAGGCGCTCACCCGTTCGGCCGAAACCGGCGAGGGAAACCTCCTCGCCCTCAGCGTGGAGGCGGCGCGGGCGCGCTGTACGCTCGGCGAGATCAGCGACGCGCTGGAGAGCGTGTGGGGACGCCACAAGGCGGAGACGAGGACCGTTTCGGGGGTCTACTCCTCCGAATACGCGGGAGAGGACGCCATTCGAGAGATCCGTAAAATGATCGAGCGTTTCGAGGAGCGCGAGGGGCGGCGCCCGCGGATCCTGGTCGCCAAGATGGGACAGGACGGGCACGACCGCGGCGCCAAGGTGGTCGCCACCGCCTTCGCCGATCTCGGCTTCGACGTCGACGTGGGGCCGCTCTTCCAGACGCCGGAGGAGACGGCGCGGCAGGCGGTGGAAAACGACGTCCACATGGTCGGCATGAGCAGCCTGGCGGCGGGACACAAGACGCTCCTGCCGCAGCTGGTTCAGGAGTTGAAGAAGCTCGGCCGGGAAGACATCCTGGTGATCGCCGGCGGGGTCATTCCCGCGCAGGACTACGCCTACCTCTACGAACAGGGGGCGGCGGCGGTCTTCGGGCCGGGAACGGTGATCCCCGACGCGGCGCGGGAACTCCTGCGGGAGCTGAACAGGCGGCTCGGCTACGACGGAGAGCCGGAAGAGTAGAGACGTGACGCGCGACGAAACGAACCACAACGATCCCGAGAGGGAAGAGCCCAAGCCGACCCTGCAGGTCCGCAAGGGAGTGGAGCCCCCTCCTCCCCCGCTCCGGACCGGTGCGAAGAGGGCGCCCCTCTCCACGGAGGAGTACGTGGAGGGGGTTCTCTCCGGCGACCGCAACCGGCTCGCCCGCGCGATCACCCTCGTCGAGTCGAACGCCCCCGCCGACTTCGCCCGGGCGCGCGGGGTGTTGCAGTCGCTTCTCCCCCGCGCGGGCCGATCGATCCGCGTCGGCGTGACCGGTGTTCCCGGCGCCGGGAAAAGCACCTTCATCGAGACGGTCGGCATGGAGCTGGCCGGCCGCGGCCATCGCGTGGCGGTGACCGCCGTCGATCCGTCCAGCAGCGTGAGCGGCGGGAGCATCCTCGGCGACAAGACCCGCATGGAACACCTGGCGAACCATCCCGGCGCCTTCATCCGCCCCTCCCCCTCCGGCGGAACGCTCGGCGGCGTCACCCGAAAAACAAGGGAGACGGTGATCCTCTTCGAGGCGGCCGGGTACGACGTCATCCTGATCGAGACGGTCGGCGTCGGACAGAACGAGATCGTGGTCCGCTCCATGGTCGACTTCTTCCTCCTCCTCCTGATCCCGGGCGCGGGGGACGAGCTGCAGGGGATGAAGAAGGGGATCATGGAAATCGCCGACGCGGTGCTCGTGAACAAGGCGGACGGCGGGAACCGGGACGCCGCCGAGAGGGCGCGGTCGGAATACGAGAAGGCGCTCCATTATCTGCGGCCGGCGACGGAGGGATGGACGACGAAGGCCTTCGCCGCCTCCGCCCTGACCGGCGAGGGGGTCGAGGGGATCTGGCGGACGATCGAGCGGTTCGTCGAGATCACGCGCGACTCCGGCGCTTTCGAGCGCCGCCGCCGGGCGCAGGAGAGGGAATGGATGCACGCCCTGGTGCGCGACCGCCTGCGGGATCTATTCCTCTTGCATCCGGAGGTGCGCCGACGCCTCCCCCAACTGGAGAAAGAGGTGACGGAGGGGCGCCTCCCGGCGACCACCGCCGCCGGCGAGTTACTCGAACTGTTCGAATGCTCGCCGAAAAGAGAAGAGACCCCGGAGTAAGATCGCCCGCGCGCGCGAGAAGAGGGCGCGAGGGTCTTCGAAAACACACGAAACGATTGGAGTGAACCGTTGCGAGTCAAGCGAATCGATCATGTGGGCGTGGCGATTCAGGATCTGGAGGGGATGCGTCCCGCTCTGAAGGTGCTCTTCCATGGTCGGGAGCCTCACTGCGAGGAGATTCCGGACCAGGGGGTGCGGGCGACCTGCTTCCGCGTGGGCGAAACGTCGGTCGAGTTCCTGGAGAGCACGCGGGACGAGGGGCCGATCGGGAAGTACCTCGCCAAGAGAGGGAGCGGTATTCACCACCTCGCCATCCATGTCGAGGATATCGAGGGTGCGCTCGCCGAGTTGAAGGAGGCGGGCATCCCCCTGGTGGACGAGAAGCCGCGTCTCGGCGCGGAGGGGAAGAAGATCGCCTTTCTTCATCCCAAGGGGACGGGAGGAATCCTGATCGAGCTTTGCGAGGGATGAGTAGAAAGAGGCACCATCGCCTAGAATACGGTTGAGGTTTGTTACACAATCTATTGTAATTGTGTTTGTTGACCATGGGAGGGTAATCGTGTCGGAGGTCCGCCGGATCATTCCGGTCGCCGCCTTTCTCTTCCTCGCGGCGACGATCGGTTTCGGCGGGAATCTCGCGGCGGCGGTCGCCGTGGTCGCGGTCGCACTCCTCTCCCTCCTACCGCTTCCGGCGCGCCTCGCCCCCCCTGCGGACCGGATCGAGTCGTGGGCGGACAACCGGTTCCCCCTTCTCCTGCCGCTCCTCGCCCTTCTTCTCACAGTCTTCTACGCCTGGCTCTGGGGGGGACGGGGATATGGTTTCCAACCGGTGGTGCACGACGAGTTCGCCTACCTCTTCCAGGCGAAGTCCTTTCTCGCCGGGCGGCTTTTCTTCCCCCCACCACCGGACAGGGTCGCCTTCGACGCCTTCCATATATTGACCGACCCGGTCTACGCATCCAAGTATCCGCCCGGCCATGCGCTCCTCCTCCTTCCCGGTTCGGCGGCCGGTATTCCTTGGATCGGTCCTCTTCTCGCGTCTGGTCTCTCCCTGGTTCTTCTCGGCCTTCTCGCAAAGAGGGTGATCGGCGCCGGGGGCTCCCTGCTCCTCGTTTTCCTCTTCGGGATCGCGCCGGCGCAGGTGGAGAGCGCGACCACATACCTCTCCCAGACCGGGAATCTCCTCTTCCTTCTCGCAACCCTCTACTTCGCGGCGCGCGCCGTGGAGCGCGGGGGGAGGGCGAACGCGGCCCTCGCGGGAACCGCCCTCGGCCTCGCCTGGCTGACGCGCCCTCTGAACGCCTCCGTTCTCGCGCTCTTCCTGGCGGCGCTGATCGGATCGCGGCGGGAGGCGCGGAAGGCTCTCCTCCGGCCGGCGGCGATCGCGGCGGGGGGGATCCCTCTCCTCTTCCTGATCGGAACGGGCCTCGCCTACAACCGGGCGGTCACAGGCTCCCCCCTGGTCACGCCGTGGCAGCTCTACGCCAGGACGAGCCAGCCGGAGGACACCTTCGGTTTCGCCTCCGGTGAGGAGGAAATCGAGGAGCGTCCGGTCGGCCCCGGGAAGCGCCTATATAATGAAACGATTCTCTACCCGAACCGACTGCGCTACACGCCGGGGTTCGCGCTGGGGACTCTTTTCCGGATGCGGATCCCGATGACCGCCGGAGAGTCGTCTCCCCCTCTTCTCTTCCTCTTCCTCCTTCCTCTAATCGCCCTCCCCGGCGGGAGGAGGACGGCGCTCTGGACGCTTCTTTTCATCGCGCTCTCCCACGGCGCCTACCTCCTCTATTGGTTCCCCTGGGGGCGTTACTACCACGAGATCACCCCGGCGCTCCTCCTGCTCCCCCTTCTCGGGGCGCGCTCCGCCCTCGCCGCGGCGCGGCGGGCGGGGCGACCGGCGGCCGCCTGGTCGGTGATCCTCCTCTTCCTCCTGGGCACCGGCCTCGCGGCGGCGCGCCTCCCCTTCCACGTGGAGTATCGAAGAGCGAAGGCGCGCGCCCACGCCCGTTTCTACTCCGAGGTGGAGAGGAAGACGCCCGCCGGCTCGATCCTCTTCCTCCGCTACGGACGGGCGCACAACCCGGAGATCGACTTTTTGAACAACGACCCCGATCTCGCGGCGGCGGAGCGCGTCTTCGCCTACGATCTGGGCCCGGAGAGGAATCGGACACTCCTCGAGGAATGCTTCCCGGAGAGGCGCCCCTATCTTTACGACGAAAAACGCGGCGTGATTCTTCCCGGCTTCGGGGAGTAAGGCGGAGCGGGAAAAAAGAGAGCCGCCCCCGCCGAAGCGGAGGCGGCTCGGTGCCGTCTGAGATAGAGAATCTACCGGAAGAGGGTCTTCACGTCACCCCAGCTGGTCGCCTCGGTCGCGGTCGGACCGCCGAGGTCCTCGAACTCGAAGCTGCACCAGGTCGTCAGCACCTGGCCCACGGCGCCGCCGAGGAGTTCCTGCACGTACCCACCGACGCGGGCGTTGTCCAGCATTCCCCAGGTGCCGTAAGGCTCCGCCGGGTTCCCCTCGTCGAACGCGATGGGGCCGCTGGTGTAGTCCACGCTGTTGTAGGTGAGGTTGTAGGTGATGGTCGCCGGATTCGTAACCGAGAGACCGTTGGGAAGGTAGATCACCTCGAGGATGATCGCGTCACCCTTCACGTAGCTGATGCCGTGGTTCACCGTGAAGGAATAGAAGGGGAGGCGGCCGCCGAAGCAGGCGATCTCGCCGTCCGTGGTCCGGACGTTGAAACGCCCGTCCGTGTTCTGGGCCCACCAGGGAGCGACCATCAGGCCCGCCTCGGCGTTCCCCGTTCCGCTGATCACCAGCTCCGCTTTCAGACGGAAGCCGTCGCCGTTGTTGAACACGGCGCCCGCGACTCCGTCATCGGAGAGGTGCCAGTTGTGCAGATCGGCGTACCCGGACGTGCAGGTCCAATCGTCGTTGATGCAGACCTGCGACGGGTAGTTGTTCACGGTGGAGACCGTGTGCGTGAGGCAGTCTTCCCAGATGTTCAGATGGAACACGACCGAGTTGACGGCCGGCGTCGCCGCCGCCTGGGTCGCCGCGAAAGCCACCGCGACGACGACCAGAAGCGCCGTCCAAGCTCCGTTACCCTTACGTTTCATTGTCGTTCTCCTTTTCTCGGTTTCAGGTTTCTCTCTCCGTCATCCTACCGGCCGGTCCACTCACCTCCTCGCCTCCGGACCGGTTCGCACATAGGTCGTCTCTCTCGCTTCGTTTGTCTCTTACCTCAGAAGCACGCACCTCTTTATGAAAGTCTCCGTCTCCGTTTGGAGGCGGTAGTAATACACGCCGCTCGGAAGCCCGGCGCCGTTCCACTCGATCTGGTGGAAGCCGGCGCTCCTCTCTCCGTCGAAGAGGCGGGCGACCTCGCGCCCGGCCACGTTGTAGACCGTCAGCCTCGCCGAACCCCTCTCCGGCATGCGGAACCAGATGGTGGTCTCCCCCCGGAAGGGATTGGGCCGGTTCCCGGCGAGGAGCGCCGTCGGCGACTCCTCCTCCGCCGGCCCGTCCACGGCGACGAAACAGCCGGTGAATCCCGCCGCTTCCAGACCGGCCCGGATGTCGTCGTTCTGCGTGAACCGGCTCCAGACCGAACCGTTCAGGTAGTTCTCGATCATCAGAAGGATGGGGCCCTCGGAGATGCCGATCACATCCGGCCCCCACCAGGCGTAGTTGAGGTTAAAACCGTCCCGGAACCCGTACTCCATCCAGAGCTGGGAACCGTACGCATTGTACATGTTGCGGGTGGCCGCCATGACCACCTCCGGCGCGAAGGGGAGTGAACTGACCGTCGCCGAGGGGGTGATCGTCCCGTCGTCGTTCTGACCGGGGGGCGCCCCGCGGGCCGTGTAGCCGAAGGGACCGTCCCCCGCGGTGATTCCCCAGAGGCTGTCGCTGTAGCCGATGTGGTTGCCGGGATTGTCGATGCAGTACGCCCTCTGGGCGAGCGTGGCGCGCCGGGAGTTCTCGAAATAATCGATCCCCTTCGACTGCATGTAGGCGTCCTGGATGCAGCGGAAATCGATCCAGCAGTGCGAATACTGGTGGCCGAAGAGGGGCGGGAACTCCACGTAGGTGTAGCCGTAGTTGGTCCGCCAGTCGTAGCCGCTCGTCCAGGCGGTCCAGGAGTAGGCGGGCACCGGATGCGTGGGCGATCCGAGGGCGATGATGTAGAGGATCATCGCCTCGTTGTAGCCGATCCAGTCGCCGTATCCGGAGAATCCGGTGTCCGGCTTCCAGCCCATCCGGATCCCCCAGCCGGAGTGGATCCAATCCCACTCCGCCCGTGTGGTGATCGAGTCGGCCAGAGAGCGAACCTCCACGTCGAGGGAATCGGTCCCGTCGAAATATTCCTTCGCGTCGAAAATGCCCGCGAAGAGAAGAGCCGTGTCGATGGTGGAGAGCTCGCAGTCCCAGGTTCTCTCCGCGGTGTCCATGGTCAGGAAGTGATAGAAGAGCCCCTTGTAGCCCGCGAAGCCGCTCGAACCGCTCCCCTGGGGCGCGTTCCAGAAGGTCCGCAGTGCCGCCAGGATCCTCTCCCTCCCCTGCTCGCGTGTGATCCAACCGTGTTCGATGCCGATGCAGATCGCCGTGAGGCCGAACCCGGTGGAAGCGATGCTGCAGGGGGACCAGGATGCGCTCCGGTCCCGGATCAATCCCGTGGTCGGATTCGCCTCATTCCAGAAAAAATCGAAAGCGGTCCTCTGGAGCGAGTCCAGAAGCGCCTCATCGGTGATCTGCGCGTCCGCCGCGGCCACCGTCAGGAGGAGGAGCGCTCCGACCATCCACTTCATTCGTTTCATCGTTGTTTCCTACCTTCCGGGACCGCCTTCGCGGCGTCCGTCAGAAGCGCACCACGAAAGTGACGCGATGCGTGTCCTCCAGTCTTCCATGGTCCGCCCAGGCGTAATCCAGATCGAACCCGTAGGTCTCCATCACCTGCCGGAAGCCGAGCCCGAAGGTCCAACCGACCTCGGCGTCCTGCTGGAAAAGGTCTTGATACCCGCCACGCGCCGAAAACGCCTCTTTCCAGATCCATTCCGCGCCCATGCTGACGCTCTCCGTGTTGTCGCTGGGGTGGAAGGCGTCGATCGCCGTGAGTAACCGATGCTCCTCCCCGGTCCGGACCGGCCAGAGAAGGCCGACGCGGAACAGAACGGGGAGGGCGTACTCCTCCGTGTGCTGCTCCGCGGGAAGGGAGCTGTTGTCGCCGTAGATGTCGGTATCGGCGTCATACTGAATGCGGAGATCCCTCCCGCCGAACCCGGCCTTCGTTCCATAGTTCACGAGGCTCGACCCGATGCGGAGCCCGCCCTCGGTGATCCGGTAGAGAGTGCCCACATTCAACGTAACCGTGCGGAGGGAACTGTGCCAGATCCGCTGGTCCACATAGTTGATCTGCACTCCCGCGTCGAAGCGGTCGGTAATCCGCCGCCCGTAACCGAGACCGAACGCCAGATCCGCCGCGTCGAAACGCTCCCCCGTTCCGAGCGGTTGCTCGACCGTCCGCACGTCCATCTCTCCCGAGTTCAGAGACGTCACCGCCGCGAAGAACGTCCCGAGCGACCGCACCGGAATCGCCAGCGCGGCGTAGTCGTAGGAAATGTCCGCGAGCCAGGTGCTGTGCGTGAACATCAGCTCCCGGCGATCGAGGGCGCCGACGGCGGCGGGGTTGTAATAGGCGCCCTGGATCCCCTCCGCCGCGGACACCCCCGCGTTCCCCATGGCGGCGAAGCGCGCGCTCGGCTCGATGAGCAGGAACTGCCCGATCGCCGTCCCGGTCTTGCTCTGGGCGAAGACGCACCCCGGCGACGCCAGGATCAGGAGCGCGATGACGATCGTAAAGAAGCGCATTTTTCTTCCGCCGCTCATTTGATGATCGCGAACTTGCCGACGTGCGTGCCGACCCGGCCCGCGTCGACGTGATAGATGTACAGCCCGGGCGCGACGTCGAGGTTGTCCTTGGTGCGCAGATCCCAGGCCACGGCGCCGTCGTCCGATCCGTCGTGGTGGAGCGTCCGCACCAGCTCCCCCGTCACCGTGTAGATCCGGATCGTGCTGCCCCGGGGGAGGCCGCGGAACTCGATCCGCCGCTCGCCCCGCCCGGAGGTGGCGTACCTCTCCGCTTCGAAGGAGGCGGATCCCACGTACGGATTGGGCACCACGTAAGGGGCGAGCTCCGCCCCCTCTTCCTTCCCCTCGTCGATCCGCTCGCCGCTTGTCCGGAAGGCCAAGACGTCGTCCGCGCCGTAGGGACGCGTCAGGAACACCTCGTACACGTCCCCTCCGGCGGGCGGAATCATCTCTCCGCGTTCCCCCTGGCCGACCGTGTCGAGCTGGACGCGCCAGGTCACCATCGGCACTCCGGGAAGTCCGTCGGAATAGGTGACCACGTCGACGTACTCCGACGGATCGCTCAGGGTGCCGTCCCCGTCCACGTCGCGGAATCGGAAATCGAGATTTCCGTCCCCCTCTTCGGCGCGCGCGACCACGCGGAACTTGGCCGGCTTCGCCGGAAGGGGGAAGATCGCCAGCGACGTGTCCACCACGTCGTCCGAGAAGGTGACGGTGAGGTCGTCCGGGAAGCCGGGCCGCCTCAGGTTGATCGGGAGCACCTCCAAATAGGAGATCTTCAGGCGCGTGTTCGTCGGGCCGCCGGGGACGAACCCGGAGGCGGCGCTGTCCACGAAAACGGTGGCCGGCGTGCGGACCACTGGAAGCATGCCGTCCCCCACCGGTCCGGTTCCCTCGCCGTTCAAGTCCATGCCGCGGGAGAAGACGGTCCGGCCTTCGGTGCTGTCGACCAGCGAATAGGAAATGGCCCGCAGGCTGTCCTCCGAGGGGGTCTTGAATCGAATCTCGAAAACGTGTTCGTCCGGGACGAGGTTGGAGTTCACCACCAGGATCTCCGCCTCGCCCGAGCCGCGCCCCTCCCGGTGCGCCACCGTGTCCGTCTCGGCCCGCACGTACCCGGTGACCTTCGGCTCCGGCCGGACCGCCACCACGTTCTGCGGCAGGATCTCGCCCCCTCGGGGGGTCCGGGAGACGTTGATCGAGTTTTCGGAGGGATAGAAGCCGAGCGAATCGGATCCGTAATCGTAGGAGGTGACCGCGTAGTAGTACTTCCGCCCGTTGGTCACCGTCGAGTCGGTCCAGGTGTGCGTGATCCCCGTTTCGTCCCCCAGCCAGTAAGCCACCCCTTCCCAGGTCTGGTTCGAATACCCCGCGATCGAGTCGGCCACGTCGAACTGTGCGATCGGCCGGCCGTTGCCGATGGGGCCGGTGCCGGACCCGGTGGTGATCACCCGGGGATCGCGGAACTCCGGATCGGTGGAGCGATAGATCCTGTACCCCTCGAAATCGTTGGTGAAGGTGACCGGGTCGAAACCGTGCTCCGCCTGGTCGTCCCAGGAGAGCCGCACGAAGCCGTCGCCCGTTTCCGCGGTCAGCGTGGGGAGCGGCGGCGGCACGGCGAACTGATAGTTCGCGTCGTAGATCTGCTGGACCGTTTTCACCGTGTTGCGCAGTTCGCCCAGATTGGCGCCATAGGCGAGGGCGAGGCTGAACCGCTCCGTCTGGCCGGCGCGGAGGATGAAGGGTCCGGAGGCGAAGAGGAATCCGATGTTGTAGTTCGCGGCGAGCGCCGAGTCGAAGCGGTCCGCCGCGTTCGGATCGGTGAACTGATCGTAGAGGCGCTCGGGCCAGCGCGCGTCGTTCATGTAGAAGAGGATGCCGTCCACCTCCGGGTTCGGATTCCCCTGCCCGGCGCGGATCCGGTTCATCTTGAACCCGGTGAGACCGATCATGTCCGATTCGTTCAGATCCGTCTCGTCGAAGTAGGGCTCTCCGGCGGTCGGCATGCCGTCCCCTTCGCCGGTGTCCTCCGTCTCGGGAACGCCGTCGGCGCCGACGTCGTGCAACTCCGGGTTCCAGTCCATGTCCTCGTCGCCGGTCCACCACTCGCCGATTTTGTAAGCCGGCCGCTCCGTGAGGAGGCCGTAGGTCTCCTCGAACTTGTCCATGTCGTAGTAGAGGGAGGTCCACGCGCGGATGGCGTCCCTGCCGACGATCTTCTCGCCGGGGCCGCCGTCCCGCCTTTCGTTCAGGATGCCGTCTTCGTCGTTGTCGATCCCGTCCAGCGGAGCGCCGGGGGTCTCCAGATAGGCGTAGCCGAGATAGCCGGTGTCGCCGCATTTGCCGGAGAGGTCCACGCCGTGTCCGTATTTGTCCCAGGTGTAAACCAAATTGAGACCCGACGACTTGTCGAAGTAGGCGTTGTCGTCGTCGGACTCATAGATCCCGTCGCAGGAAAGAGCCGAGCCGCCGACGCCCGAATCCATATAGAGACCGAAAATGATGTTGTCGTTGTAGTCGGTGGTCCCCTCGTTGGTGATGTCGTAGTGCCAGAAGATGACGTTGCTCGCCTGGGGGTTGGACCACTGGAAACCGCGCACCTCGATCCGGAGCCCGAGCCCGTGACGGGTCGAGTCGCGGCTGTCCGGGTAGAAGTCCCAGGCGTCGTAGAAGTCATCGTCCATGACGGTGTAGCTTTCCTGGTCCGCCGCCGCCCTCTTTCCGAAGTAACCGTTCCAATCCCCCGACCAGCCCGGATCGTCCGGATCGTCCATGCGGTCCGGCCACTGGTACGGCCAGGTGCGCGGATCATGGCTCACCGCCGGGGAGCGGGCGAGGTTCAGAGTCGGATCCGCCTGGAAATAGCCGGGCCTGGGTTCAAAACGCATGACCCGGTTGTAGTAGGGGGAGATCCCCTGCCTCTCCCGGAACCCGGTCTCCATGATGTAGGCGTCCAGCCCGTTCCTCTGGGTGATCTTGGCGAGCACGAAGGGGGTGATGCCGTCGCAGTAATTCATGCCGCTCCCCTTCGGAACCTCGGCGGAGTGGAACACGGAAAGGTCCACGTTCCCCGGGTCGGGCGGATAGTCCCCCACCATCCCGAAGTTGTAGAAGATCGTGCGGAGGTCGGCCGCGTCGTGGTGCCCCGCGCGCTCGGCGTCGACTCGGCCGCGCTCGTCCGCGGAGACCAACGGCTGGAGTTCGCCCGCCGGCTTCGATACGCACAGGAGCGACAGCGCCGCCGCGGCGCCGAGAAGGCGGAGCCGCTTCGCCCGCCGGCCGGCTCCCTTTTCCCTCGTCTTCTTGGAATGGAAGAGGCCCGTCCGCACTTCGCCTACCCTCCCATGCCGAATTTCAAGCCCAGCTCGATCCGGCGCGCCTCGTAGAAGCGCGTGGGATCGGACAGGGATACCGCGTTGGCGACGGGGAACCGCGAATAGTAGGGGCTCCCCGTGTCGGGAAAAATGAAACCGTTGAAGAACCTCTCGTCGAGCAGATTGAAGACGCGGCAGAAGACGCTCATCTTCCCGCGGGCGGTCCGGACCGCCTTTTCCGCGCGCAGATCGATCAGCGCCGACGCCGGCTTCCGGCCCGAGTTCGCCTCGAGGCCGTAGCCGAAGCCGGACTCCAACACCGGCGTGTAGGGCTGGCCGCTCGCCGCGCGCAGGATGGCGCTCACCGTGAAGTTCTCCGGCCGGGAGAGGCTCACCGTCATGTTGAAGGTGTGTCTCTGGTCCCAGTCGAAGGGGATCTGCCGGGGGCGCGGGTCCTCCCCCGCCTCGGCGCGGGTCGCCGTCTCCCGGGGATCGCTCGAGTTCCCCCGAGCCATCTGCCAGGTGTAATCCATCGAGGCGCTCAGCATGCCGACGCGCCGCCGGTCCAGCGCCAGCGTGAAGCCGACGACGCTCCCGAAATCGATGTTGGTCAGGCGGGCGTACTCGGCGGCGTTATAGGTGGAGACGAATTCGACGCCGATCAGATCGCGGATGTCCTTGTAGAAGAGGGTCAGGTCCATGCCGAGATCCGGCGTGATCGCCTGTTTGTATCCGAACTCGTACTGGATCGTCTTCTCCGGCCCGATGTCCGGGTTCCCCATGACGCCGTAATCGATGCCGCCCGCCTGCAGATCCTTGAGAATTCGATAGTCCGCGTTGTCGAAGATCCTGCCGATGGGCGGGAACTGAACGAAATGACCGTAGGCGAAATGAAGCGCCGCCCGGTCCGTGATCGGATAGGCCACGCCCAACCGGGGGGAGAGAAAGGCCTTCCGGCTCGTATCCCGCGGGTGCGACTCGGGGGCGCCGCTGATGGAGTTCGCCGGATTGGCCGGATCGCCGGGGACGGTGGAGCGGGCGTCGAAGTAATCGAACCGCAGCCCCGCGCGCAGGGTAACGTCGTTCCACTCCACCTGGTCCTGCGCGAAGGCGGCGCCGATCACCGGCTCGTACTCGCTCACCTGCGGAAAGTCCGGCGAATCTTCCACGTGCCGCACCAGGGCTTCCACGCCGTCCACGGTGGTGTACACCAGATGGCCGGGCGTTCCGAAACGAATCGCCGGCAACTGGATCTCGCCGCCCACCTTGACCATATGTTCCTGCGTCGCCTGGCCGACCAGGGAGGTCTTCAGCAGAAACGTCTCGGTTCTCTGCTCGAAGCGGGTGAAATCCACGCCCTGGATGAAAGCGCCCGGCTCGTAGTTGTCGTCCGAGACCGTCGGTCCGGCCTGGTCGTACCGAACGTCGTACACGTCCTCGTAGACGTAGTCGGAATAATCGAAATAGTTGTGGCGAAGGCTCAGGTTATAGAAGAAAGAGCCGTTCAGGTCGTGATTGACGTCGATGCCGTGGACGAGCGAGAAGGTCCTCTGCGTCGCCAATCCCTCGGGATTGTAGCGGTACGCGAAATCGGCCCGCTTGTTCTCGATGTGGTTGAGGATGGCCTGATAGGAGACGCGGACTTTCCCCAGGGAGGTGTTGGTGATCTTCACCGCGCCGGACCATTCCTTGGAGAATCCGAGGGGAACTTCCGTGCTGTCTCCGTTCGGATAATAGATCTTGTTCTCGAAATCGGAGTCGTCCGTCGGGAGGAAGCGCCGCTCCGCGATGACGAAGCTCTGGTCCGTGTAGCGCTGCGCGTTCAAGAGGAAGACCGTCTCCGGGAGGCCCGTGGGGCCGCTCAGGGTGAACTGCGTGTTCCGCACGGAGGCGGGCTTTGTCGGATCGGCGGTAAAACGGCGATCCTCGCCGCCGGTC
Organism: Candidatus Eisenbacteria bacterium; assembly: GCA_016930695.1. NCBI lineage: Bacteria > Candidatus Eiseniibacteriota > Candidatus Eiseniibacteriota bacterium. The sequence goes on along the minus strand of JAFGGD010000031.1, from coordinate 46,685 downwards.
ATCACGTGGTCGCCGGTGAACGCCTCGATGCTCCAGCGGAATTCCGGAGTCCCCCGCCGAAGGACGGCGTTCACGACGCCGCTCATCGCCTGGCCGTACTCGGCGTCGAAAGTGCCGCTGATCACCTGCACCTCCTGCAGGAGAGAACGGTCCAAGCGGAGGCTGGACTTGTTGTCGTAGGCGTTGTTCACGGTGACGCCGTCGACCTGGAACTGCACCTCGCCGATCCGCCCCCCGCGGAAGTGCCCGTCCACGACCCCCGCCTGCAGATTGACCACGTCCTGCAGTTCCTGCACCGGCAGATCCTCGATCTCGGCGGCGGTCAGCGTGACCATGGAGCTGGTGAGGTTGACCTCCACCACCGGCCGGTCCGCCACGACCTCGATCACCGACATCACGTCCGTCGACGCGGGGATATCCACGTCCAGCCAGACGGTCTGATCCGCGCTGACCACCACGTCCGTCACGATCACGGTCATGTGGCCCATTTTCGAAACCTGGAGACGGTAGACGCCCGCCGGGATCCCGATGAGATTGAAACGGCCCGCGCCGTCGGTGAGGGCGAACTGGGCCGTTTCCATCACCGTGACCGAAGCCCCCGTGATCGGCTTGTCCCGGTAATCGATAACGAAACCGGCGATCTTGCCGGTCGTTCCCGCCCACGCGGCGCAGGGGATCAGGACGGCGAGCAGCACCGCCGCCGCCGCACGAATCGCCCGGGCGCGTGGAAATGTCGCGTCGCCCAACACCGTCTCTCCGTTCTCGCCGAAGGGGATCGGCCCCCTCCCTCCACGGCGGGCGCGGGGCGGACCTCCGCCCCCGCCCGCCGGTGATCCCGTTACCGAATCAGCGTCATCTTTCCGGTCGTCGAACCGTTCCGGGCGCCGGTTCTCCCGTTCACCGAGCGGATCCGGTAGAAATAGACGCCGGCGCTTCCGTCGATGTTCCGGAGGTCGAAGGAGCGCAGGCCCGCCTCCTGATCGCCCAGGTTCTGCTTGCTCACCAGGCGCCCGCGGATGTCGAACACCTCGATGGTGACGTCGCTCCGCTCGGGCAGCATATAGCGGACCGTCGTGCCCCCGCGGAAGGGGTTCGGGAAGTTGCCGAGCACCCCGGGTTTCCTCGGCTGATCCGCCTCCTCCACGCCGACGGTCAAACAGGTCGGATCCAGGTAGGCCCAGACGGGGCAGCAGGTCCCGTTGTACTCGCGGAACCACCAGGTCCGGGTGCCGTAGCTGTCGCTGGTCGGCAGGAAGGAATCGCCGTCCAACAGATTGATGCCGAAGAAGAACGAGCCGTCCCCCCGGCCGGGCGGGTATCCGAACTTGGTCAGATCGATAGCCAGCTCGGCGGTGTAACCGGAGTCGGGCGTAACACCGAACGTGTCGACGGTCGTCCCCCCTTTGAGGGCGAGGGCGAGCCGGGCGCCGCCGAGAGAGTCGATCAGGTAAGGGAGATAATCACCCGGTAGGGCGGACCCGTCCCCGGCGACCTGGAAGGAGAGCCTCTGGCTGAGCAGCGTGGAGTCGGCGCTCAGCTGACCGCGATCGTCGATGCTGATCAACACGCCGTCCCAACGGTCGAACTCGGGGTGGTACTGCACCACCTGGTCCCGCACGTCGAACCCGAAATAGAGCGTGTCCTCACGGAAGAAGAGTTTCACCGTCGCGTCGGCGGGATCCAGAACGGCCGCCAGCCCGCCGTTCACCTCGGGCTGATACTGGCCCGCGCGGTGGGGTCCCACCGCGGGATAGGTTTCGCGGAGGGTGGAGTCGTCCCAGCGGATGTCGAAGGAGGGGACGTTGTCCCAAACCGTCTCGTCGAGCGCGCCGTCGATGATCGGCGGGTCGTAGGCGATCCCGTTCGATATCCGCAGCTCCGGCTCGATCACCGGAACCGGGCCGGAATGGATCGTCACGTCGGGGCGCGCGTGCACGCGGACTTCGCTGTAGAACGCGGTGTTCCCCCACGGTCCTTGCCACCAGACGCGGTTCCCGGACACCTTGGTCGCGTTGATCGGCCAGAACCAATCGGCGTCATAGACGGAGACGTTCCACTCGACGATGTCCCCTTCCGGCTGCGTCACGTCGTAGCCCATCGGGGTGAGGTTGAATCGCATCTCAATGGTGTAGCCCTGATCGATCACCGTGTCGTCGTTGGTGAGGCCGTTCACCACGGTCACGGCGTCCCAGTTGGCGATCTGCGTCGAATCCCGTTCCGTGCAGGGCGGGAAGTTCCCCCACCTGCCGATGAACCCGGGCTCTTTCCCCGGCGCCATGGAATCGGGACAATCCTGGTACCACCAGGAGTAGAAATACTCCGACGGCGGCTTGGGGGCGTACGTATCCGCGTGATCCTTGATCGCCATCAGCAACCCGTCGAAACGGTTGAAGGCCGGACCGCCGCCGATCGAGCTGTCCGGAATGACGGCGCCCAGATAGAGCTGATTGTCCGCCACGAGAAGTTTCAGAGTCGCGTGCGTGGGGTCCTTGGGTAGAACACCGATCTCCAGTTTCCAACCGCTCCCGGGGATACCGGCGTTTTCGCTCCATTGGACCGAAATCGATTCGGCCGACGCCCAGGCGGGTTCGTCCAGCACGCCGTCCAACGTGATGGCCGCTCCGTCGGTGGAGCGCGCCCAGATGGCGTCCTCCCGCGGAGCCTGGCCGAAGACGGTCGTCGACGCGATCAGAAGCGCGCCGATCAGTACGGCCGTTGTACCTCTCCCTCTCATTCCTCCATCCTCCTGCTTTCGCCGGTCCCGCCGGAGCGGAAGACCGATCGATCCTTCCCCGTTCGGCAATACGCGAAAAGAAATGGCCGGGCGTCGTGCCCGGCTCCCCGTCCTCATTCCCGTTCTTCTTCCCTCCCGTGGTTCGTCCATCGGCCCGAACGTTCCGGCGCCGCCGTTCCGTTCGGCGCGCCGCAGGAGCCGCGAACCACGAGAGAGGTCGGCAGGACCTGATACGCGAAAAACCGCTCCTCTTCCCGAGCGTGAATCGAGTCGAACCAAAGCTGCACGGCCCTCTTCCCCAGCTCCACCGCGTCCACCCGCACGGTCGTGAGGGGAGGACTGAGGAAGGCGGCGATGCTCATGTCGTCGAAACCGGTGATCGCCATCTCCTGCGGGACCCGGATCCCCGCGTCGGCGAGCGCGCTCAGCAGTCCGAAGGCCATCCAGTCGTTGGCGGCGAAAACCGCGGTGGGGCGCGGATCGAGCCGGAGAAGATGGGCCGCGCTCTCGTAGCCCGATTCCTGATCGAAATTGCCTTCGATTTCCAAGGCGGGATCGACCTCGATCCCTTCTTCATCCAACGCCCGGCGGTAACCCCTCCGCCTCTCCTCGGCGTCCACGTTCCCTGAAGGGCCGAGCACCATGGCGATGCGCCGGTGGCCCACCCCGATCAAATGGCGGACCATGGCGCGGGCTCCCTCGAAATTCGCGATGGAGATGACGGAGCAGTTTTCCGCGGGCATTCCCGGGTTGAGAAGGACGACGGGAAAGTGCCGTGCGAAATCGACCAGCGATCTCGCGGAGTCGACGTGAGGCGCCATGGCGATCAGCCCGTCGATCCGGCCGCGCATCGCCTGCGCCGCGGAAACCAGTTCCGCTTCGGCGGCGTGGGAGCTGGAGAGGAGGATCTGGTATTTCTCTTCGCGGGCCGCGGTGTCGATCCCGCGGATGATCTCGGAGAAGAATTCACCGTAAAGGTCGGGCAGGACGACACCGAGCGTGCCGGTGCGATTGGTGCTGAGGCTCCGCGCCGCTCCGTTCGGCCAATAATCCAGCCGTTGCGCCACCTCGAGAACGTGGCTGGTGGTGATCTCACTCACCAGTGGGCTGTCATTGAACACACGGGAAACGGTGGCAACCGACACGCCAGCTTCGCGGGCCACGTCCTTGATCGTCGCCATAGAGATGCTCCTCAAGGTCGGGAATCTTATCTCTCGGGCCGGACGAGGCTCGATCTTTGGGATCCCGGCCCACCCGGACTGATCCCACGACTCGATGTAACCGTTTACAAATGATCGCACATCTGACATACTTATGTCAAGCCTTGATGGAAAGTGAATAAAAAGGCACCATGCGCGGGGGTCCGAGAGAGCCCTGCGCGAGGGAAAAGGGGCCCGCCGCCCCCTCCTTCGCACAACTATCTGTAGTTTTAGGAGTTACAGACTTCGATGGAGAGGTCGTTGCGACAGACTTCCCACTTTCCCCCCCTCGACGGACGTGGAGAGAGGACCCCTCCCGCCCGATTTCTTGGCAACGGCCGGTATACCGTGCTCATGACCGGCGCGGGAACGGGAAGGTCGAGCTGGGAGGATTACGCGCTGACCCGTTGGAGCGGCGATCCCCTCGAGGACGACACCGGACTCCTCTTTTATCTTCGGGACGAAGAGAGCGGGAGGTTTTGGTCGATCGGCAGGCATCCCCTCCCATCGGGGGCCGCGGGTTACCGCGCGGAGTGGGAACCGGGGGTGGTCACCATCGACCGCCGGCAGGGGGGAATCGATGCCCGCATGGAGACGTGCGTACCCACCGGCGCGGACCTCGAAATCCGCAGAATCACGCTCGCCAACCGGTCCGTTCGGGAGCGTCGATTGGAACTGACCGGGTACGCGGAGATCGTGCTGGATCAACCAGGCGCGTACGCCGCCCACCCGGCGTTCTCCAAGCTCTTCGTGCAGACCGCGCACGACTCCCGGACGGGCGCGCTTTTCGCGAGACGCCGCGGCCGGTCCGGTTCGGAGCGACATCCCCGGATGTTCGCCGCGCTCTCCGGCGCGGGAAAGCTCGAGTTCGAGACGGACCGCGCCCTCTTTCTCGGCCGTGGTCGATCCCCGGCGGACCCGCTCGCCCTCAGCGCCGGCACGCCCCTCTCCGGTTCTTCCGGCAATGTGCTCGACCCCGTTTTCGCGCTCCGTCGAAAGGCGCTCCTGCGTCCGGGCGGCGAGGCTCGCTTCCTCTTCCTGATGGGCGTGGCGCCCGTCGAAGAGGACGCCCTCGCGCTGGTCCGGACCTGGACGGATGAAGGCGCGGCCGAGCGCGCATTCGCCGGATCCCGGGAGAGGGCGCGCGGATGCATCGACGACTCGGAACTCGGGGAGGACCGGGCGGAGTATTACGAGGCGCTCGCCGGAGCGATTCTTTACGGCCAACGTTCCCTTCGGGCCGCGCCGGAGGTGCTCGAATGTCTTCGGGGACGGCCGGAGGACCTCGCGCGTTTCGGCCTCTCTCCCGGTACGCCCTACATCGTCCTGCGCGCCGACTCTCCGGAGGGAGCCCTCCTTCTCCCGGAGATGCGAAGCGCCCTTCGCTACTGGAAAAAGTCGGGGATCGATTTTCCCCTCGTCGTTTTCACGAACGACCCGTCACTCGCCCAATCTCCGGAGAAACCGTTCGACGACGGAGGGACGGTGCACTTCATCGACCGGGAAACGATACCGGCGGAGAGGGCGGATCTCCTCGAGGCGGCGGCCCGCCTGGTCCTTACGAGGGAGATGCCCGATCTCTGCCGCGGAGGCGCCGTGGAGATCGTACCCCCCGCCGGGGAAACGGCGGGGAAAGCGCGACACGACGCCGGAGGCGCGAGCGTCTTCCCCGAAGGAGACGGCGATCTTCTTTTCCCCAACGGCTTCGGGGGATTCACGCCGGACGGCTCGGAGTACGTGATCCGCCTCCGCCCCGGGGCGGACGGAAAACTCCGTCTTCCCCCCCTCCCGTGGATCAACGTGATCGCCAACGACCGAGTCGGCTTCCTGGTGAGCGAGAGAGGCGCCGGTTGCACGTGGAGCGGGAACAGCCGCGAGCACCGTTTGACCCCATGGGCGAACGATCCCCTGCGCGATCCCCACGGCGAGGCGCTTTACATGCGCGACGAGGAGAGCGGCGAGTTCCGGTCCCCCCTTCCCGGACCGGCCGACGGCCCGGAAGAGTGCGAGGTACGGCACGGATTCGGATACACCCTCTTCCGGGGAAAGAGCCTCGGCATCGAGCAGGAGGTCACATTCTTCGTCCCCACGCGGGACCCGGTGAAGATCACACGCGTGCGCCTGACGAACCGGAGCGGTGAAACGCGCCGGCTCGGCCTTTTTTCGCATCGCCGTCTGGTGCTCGGCGCGACCCCCGAGGAGAGCGGCCGCTTCGTAGTCACCCGTTTCGAACCGAACGGGAAGGCGCTCCTCGCGGAAAACCGTTTCGCCGGCTCCTTCGCGCGGGCGGTGACATTCGCCGCCGCCGTCGCCCCGGCCGCGACCGGTCCGACCTATTACAGTTGCGACCGCGCCGCCTTTCTCGGCGCCGGAGGAGACGCGGCCCGTCCGGCGGCGCTCCTCCACGACGATCCGCCGGGGGGAGAGACGGGGGCGAACCTGGATCCTTGCTTCACGGAAAAAATATCGATCGAACTCCCGCCCGGCGGTTCGGCGGAGTGCGCCTTCCTCTTCGGAGAGGGATCGAATGCGGAGGAGGTCCGGTCGCTGATCGCGCGGTACCGGGCGGACGGGGCGGTCGAACGCGCCCTGGACGTCGCGCGGGAGGAGTGGCGGCGGATGCGATCCGGCCTGTGCATCCGAACGCCGGTCCCCGCCCTCGACATCATGGTGAACGGCTGGCTCCCCTATCAGGCCGTCGCCTGCCGATTACGGGGGAGAACCGCCCTCTACCAGTCCGGCGGCGCCTTCGGCTTCCGCGATCAGATCCAGGACGCCTCGGCGCTCGTCTACCTTCGCCCGGAAAAAACCCGCGAACAGATCCTCCTTCACGCGGCGCATCAGTTCGTCGAGGGAGACGTCCTGCACTGGTGGCATCCCCCGGAAGACGCGGGCATCCGCACGCGGTTCGCCGACGATCGGCTCTGGTTACCATACATAACGACTTTTTATGTCGAAACGTCCGGGGACGATGCCGTCTGGCGCGTCCCGATTCCCTACCTGACGGCGCCTCTTCCGGCGGAGGGCGTCGACGAAGTGTTTGTCCGACCCCGCCCATCCGGGTTGTCCGGCGACCTCTACGACCACTGCGTCCGGGCGATCGATCTCTCTCTCGCCGTGGGCGATCACCGGCTCCCCCTCTTCGGCACCGGGGACTGGAACGACGGCATGAACCGGGTGGGACGCCTGGGGAAAGGGGAAAGCGTCTGGATGGGGTTCTTCCTCTTCGCCCTGCTGGAACGATTCATCCCGGTCTGCGAGGAGCGTGGGGACGCCGAACGCGCCGCCCGGTACCGCGCCGCGCGCGAGGGACTCGGGAAGGCGCTGAACGATTCCGGTTGGGACGGCGACTGGTATCTCCGGGGCTTCTACGACGACGGGACTCCACTCGGATCGCGGGAGAGCGCGGAGTGCCGCATCGACGCGCTGGCCCAGGCGTGGTCGGTCCTCTCCGGCGCGGCGCCCCCGGATCGCGCCGAACGAGCGCTCGACTCCGCCGAAAAGCACCTGGTCTCGGAAAAGGATGGCCTGATCCGCCTGCTCACTCCTCCCTTCGCCGACACGCCGCAGGATCCCGGATACATCAAGGGATACCTGCCCGGCGTCCGCGAAAACGGCGGGCAGTACACACACGCCGCTCTCTGGCTGGTCGCGGCCCTGGCCGAGCGAGGACGGCGCGGACGCGCGGCGGATCTCCTCGAGATGCTCTCGCCGGTCACGCGCGCCGGCTCGCCGGAAGGGGTCGCCGTCTACCGCGCCGAGCCCTATGTGATCGCCGCGGACGTTTACGGCGAGCCGCCCCATCTGGGGCGCGGCGGCTGGACCTGGTACACCGGCTCGGCGGCCTGGATGTACCGGGTCGCCGTCGAATCGATCCTGGGCCTCCGCCTGGAGGGAGGGAAGGCGCTCCGGATCCGGCCGCGCGTGCCGGACGAGTGGCCGCGCTGTTCCGTTCGATTCCGGGTTCCGGGGAGAGAGACGGTCTACGAAATCGAGATGGAGAACCCGAACCGCCGCGCGGAAAAGGTGACGGCGGCGGAATTGGACGGCCGCCCCCTTCCGGTGGAAAAAGGCTCCGTTCGCATCCCCTTCGACGAGGACGGCCAAACCCATCATGTCCGAATCATCCTGGGCTGAAAAGAACGATCCCCCTCCGCGCTCCTCCCGTTTCCCCGAGGGTTTTCTCTGGGGGGCGGCGACCTCCGCCTATCAGATCGAAGGATCTCCTCTGGCGGACGGGGCGGGGCCGAGCAATTGGCACCGTTTCACCCACGCCCCCGGCGGGACCGAGGACGGCTCCACCGGCGACGTGGCATCCGATCACTACCGGCGCGCCGGCGGCGACGCGGATCTCATGAAGGAGATGGGGCTCGGCGCCTACCGCTTCAGCATCGCCTGGTCCCGGATCTTCCCCGATGGAGGGAACTCGATCAACCGGGCGGGCCTCGATTTCTACTCCCGCCTCGTCGATCTCCTTCTCGATCGGGGGATCCGACCCTGCGCCACCCTCTACCACTGGGACCATCCCGCCGCTCTGGACGAGCGCGGCGGATGGCTCGATCCCTCCATGGAGGAACGATTCGCCGCCTACGCGTCGGTGGCCTTCCGCGCGCTCGGCGATCGGGTCTCCATGTGGATGACGATCAACGAGCCCTGGGTGATCGCCCATGCTGGATTCATGGCGGGAGTACATCCCCCCGGACATCGGAGCGCGGCGGAGACGGCGAAGGTCTCGCGCGCCCTCCTTCGGGCCCACGGCCTCGCCCTCCGGGCGGGGCGGGCCGAGGGGGCGGCGCCCATCGGCCTGGTGGCCAACCTGGAGCCCAAGGAGCCGGCCTCGGACGCCGAAGAAGACCGGGCGGCGGCGGAACGGGGCGACATCTACATGAACCGCCAGTATCTCGATCCGGTCTTGCTCGGGCGGCCGCCCGCGGGTCTCCCGGATATCTACGGCCCGGCGTGGGTCGACTACACGCCCGAGGATCTGGCGCTCATCGGCGAACCGATCGATTTTCTGGGCGTCAACTACTACACGCGCGCCGTGGTGCGGCGCGACGGCGGCGCGCTGCCGGATCGCGAATCGTCGGTGCGCTTGGAGGACTCTCTTTATACCGAAACCGGTTGGGAGGTCCACCCCGAAGGGCTCACGCGCGTTCTTCTGCGGCTGAAGGAGCTCTACGGGAGCATCCCCCTCTACGTGACGGAGAACGGCGCCGCTTTCCCCGATCCGCCCCGCGCGGAGGGAGAGACGGTGGAGGATCCACTCCGCGTCGCCTACCTGCGTTCCCACCTGAAAGCGGCGCGCGAGGCGATCCGCCGCGGCGCGGGCCTGCGCGGCTACTTCGTCTGGTCCCTCATGGACAATTTGGAATGGAGCCGGGGGTTCACCAAACGGTTCGGCGTTTTTCACGTCGACTATGCCACCCAAAAGCGAACGTGGAAGAGGAGCGGCCGCTTCTACCGGAAAGTGATCGAGACGAACGGCGGCGTTCTCGACGGGGAGGAACGAGGATGATCGGATCCGCAAGGGAGGACCGGGGGGCGCGCGCCGCGGCGGCCGTCCTTCTGCTTCTGGTGATCGGAGCTATCGCGCCCGCCCGCGCCGGCGCCCCCTTTCCCGACCCCCGTCGCTTCGAGGGGGACATCGCCGCCTTCGAAGCGGCCGACCGGGAGTGCTTCCCACCCGAAGGAGCGCTCCTCTGCATCGGAAGCTCCAGTATGCGGATGTGGCACCCCACTCTCGCCGCGGACCTCGCGCCGGCGACGGTGATTCCCCGCGGGTTCGGCGGGAGCACCATGCTGGACGCCCTCTTCTTCGCGGGGAGGATCGTTCTCCCCTACCGCCCCTCGGCGATCCTCCTCTACGAGGGGGACAACGACATCGCCCTCGGCGTGCCGCCGGAAAAGGTGTTCGCGGCATTCGACTCGTTCGTCTCCCTCGTCCGCGCGTCCCTCCCCGGCACGAAGATTCACGTTATCTCCGTCAAACCGAGCCCCTCCCGGCGGGAGTTTCTTCCGGAGACGATCCGCGTGAACCGGCTGCTGCGCGAGGCGTGCGACGCCGACACCCTTCTCGCCTTCATCGACGTGGCCTCGCCCATGCTGAACGAGAAGGGGGAGCCGATCGAGGAACTCTTCCTCGAGGACATGCTCCACATGAACGAGAAGGGGTACGCGGTCTGGCGCGAAGTGGTGCGGAAAGCGATTTACGAATAAAGGTCTCGCGGCGCCGTCACCGCTTCAGCACGACCCGCGCCGGAAGGGCGCGCACGAGGATTTCCCCCTCCGGGCCGGGCGAGGCGGGCGCGCCGTTCACGGTCGCCGACTCGATCGATCCATCGAAGGGGGCGCGGAGTTCGATTCCGCCGGGGGGCATCGCCGTCCCCTCCACGTCGATTCGCGTCTCCTCCCCCTCGTGCAGCATGATGAATCCGATCGTCCCGTAGGGGGTCTGTAGATTCTTCACGCTCACCCCCTCGCCGGCCAGCCATTCGACGGGTATTCCCGCTCCCACGACGATCGCCCCGTCCGATTCGCGGACGAAGGCGAGCATGTCGAGCACGGAACGGATGAAGTCGGAGCCGACCCATGTGTGCGGCATGTCGCCGATGAAACGGGGGAGCCTCTCCTCTTTCCAGACCACTTCCGCCCAGTGGTTCCAACCTTGCGGCCGCCTGTAACGGAGGAACCACTCCAGCATCCCGGCGATCTCCCCCCGCATGCCGAGACGGGCGAAGGCGCCGATGTTCCGGAGCTCATAGGGGGTGAACGCCTCCCACTTGCCGGTGGTCCGCCGTTCCTCGAAGAACTCCCCGTACCGTTCGAAGGTGCGGCGGATGGCCCCCTCGGGGGCGAGATCCCCGGCGCCGACGGGAGAGAGAGCGATTGTGGTCGACGTGGGATCGAAATCTCCCAGGTCGGCGCATCCGGGAACGTAGTCGATCCCGTGGTGCTCCATCGCCGCCGCGATGGAGGCGGCCAGATCGGCGGCGAACTCCTCCGCGACCGCGGCCCAGCGTTCCCTCTCCGCCTCGCGCCCGACGACGCCGGCGAGGTAGGCCGCGTCCCGGAATCCGCGGAGCGCCCAGAAGTCGTCCCAGTAGGAGTGCATCGGTTTCGCCGAGTATCCTTCATGGCTGATCGAAGGGGGAAGGAGCCCGAAGAAGTGTCTCTTCTCCGGCGTACGGTACTCGTCGGTGCGCCTCGTGCCGCGCAAGGAGTCGAGGTACGCCGCCGCCGCCTCGGCGCGGGGCCACATCTCATCGGCGAGCGCGCGATCCTTCGTATAGCGAACGATCTCGGCGATCAGGAAGAGGAACTCGCCTGAGCTGTCGTGCTCCGGAACGGGATCGGCGCCCCGGTCGTCGACGACGCAGGGGATCTTGCCGCTCTCGTACTGGTGCGGCGCGAACCATTCGAGGAACTCCCGAGCCGGCTCGTCGATCCCGAGGCGGAGGAGCGCCGAGGAGGTGAGCGCCCCGTCCCGTATCCAGGAGCGGGCGTAGGAGCGCGTCCCGGGACGGATCGCGGGACCGGCGCGGTTCACCAGGATGTAGCCGATCTGGCTCTTCAGCGTGTTTTCCACCTCCTTGTCGGGGAGGTCGATCGTCACCGGTCCGAGGCGTTCCCGCCATCTCTCGATCGCTTTCTCCAGTTCCCGGTCGACCCATTCCGCGGCGGCGGCCTCTCCCTCCTCCTCCGGAAGGATCGGCTCACCGTCGAGAGGGATTACCCAATCGACACGCATCTCTTCGCCGGGGGGAATATAATAGGGGTAGACGAACACAGCCGACGCGGCGCCGAAGGGATCGGTCACGGAATCCCAGTCTTTGCAAAAAGGAATGTATCCATTACCCCAACGCGATTCCGTAAACATCTTGATCCTCATTCCCTTTTCGAAAACGGCGGGAAAAGAACCATCCGGTTTTCGCAAGAAAAATACCCATTTCCTTCCATTCACACGCACCTTCGATCCGCTATTCTCGATCGAATCCACTCTCGCCGTCCCGCCGGTTACATTCAGAAACTGATAGGGAGGATTGACCTGGAAAGGCCGGAGAGCCAATAGGAACTGGCCCCTTTGGGGATATCTCTTTTTGTTTCTCAATCGATAATGCATGACCATTGATGATGCCGCCTCCTTCTCCACCGCAAAAGCGGTGATTTCAAGAAGAAGGTCGCGGTGTCGTCGGGTCACCGTCGGAACAGGAAAGAGACTCTCCTTGAGGGAATAAGTGATCTCCGATCCGTCCCAACCGGTAGTATAGAGATCATCGAATAGGAACGGCTCGATGGAGAACGATCCCGGCCCGACCTCCACGGCCCCGTCTTCGCTGATCAATCCGTTGACGATTCCGCCGTCGGCGCCGACCGTCGTCCAGTAGACCGCCTCGCCGGTCATCCCTCTCGGGTACATCCCCCGGGGCGAGTTCTCCGTGATCCTCTCGAAGATGTCGTTTCTCGTCGCCGCCCATTCGAGCGGTTGGATCCGTATTTCTTTAATCCCAAGATGTGTAGACTTCATATCCAATCGAAGCCTGGTCGCCTCCGTCTCGGGCAGAAAGACCAATTCCAATCTATAGAAATTTACACCACCGCAGTAGATTGTTCGCCATTTCGCATCGCGTATCAGGCGCCATTCGTTTCCATCATCCGAAACCCGAATATCGATCTTACGTGGACGAACATGCCACAGTACATACAGCCCGGAGAGTTCCCGGGGGACGCCCAGATCGAATTCGATCCAATGATCGGTGTCGCCTTCGACAGTACTCCAATAGGTGTTATCGTCCCCGTCGATCGCCTTCTCCGGTTCATGTCCCGGCCGGAAGGACGAACAGCCGGCGACGACCGGCGCGGGGGGATTCGGATTGGGCGGCGGGAGGGGCGTGAGGGCGAGGTCGTCGATCCAGACCGTCCCCGAACCCCCGCTCCCGGCGGTGACGGCGAACTCGATCGCCGCGATCTCCGACGGTTCGCCCCCGCCCGCCGGTCCCCAGGCGAAGGAGATCTTCCTCTTCTTGATCCGGATCGTCTCCCACTCGTTCGGAAATTCGTGGTCCCGGAGAACCGACCACCAGACGTTCTCGCCGGTCGCGTCGATCAGCTTGAACTCCAGATGGTTCGGAGGCGCGTCGCCGCGCACGCGGAAGGTGAAGGCGTAGTTCTCCGGGAGATTGACGGCGAAATCCTTGCGGAAGACGGCGTAGCCGGCGCCGGAGAGAAAACGGAAATCGACGCGGAGCGCGCCGTTCTCCTCGCGGAGAACCGCCTCCACCCCGTCGGAGGGATGGGCGGTCCATCCATCGAGGCTTGCGAAGTCGTCGAGAAGGATCGTCTCCGTCCCCGAGACGGTGTCCGCCGCGCCGGCGGACGAAACGATCGAGAGGACGGCGGCGAGAAGAAAAAGGGCGAGCCCATTTTTCATCGGTCTTCTAACCTTTCACCCCGCCCGCCATGATCCCCTTTACGTAGACCCTCTGGAAGAAGAGGAAGACGGCGAGAACCGGGAGGGTGGTGATCACCGAGCCGGCCATCATCAGCTCCGTGTCCTGCACGTGCTCGCCGACGAGGCCCGCCAGCGCCACCGGGAGCGTGTACTTCGCCTCGTCGCTCAGCATGATGAGCGGCCAGAGGAAGTCGTTCCAAACGCTGATGAAGGTGAACGCCGCAAGCGTGACCAGAATCGGACGGATCAGGGGGAGCACCACGACGCGGAAGATGCGGAACTCGCCGGCGCCGTCGATGCGCGCCGCGTCGAGAAGATCGTCCGGCACCCCCTGCACGTACTGGCGGATGAGGAAGATGCCGAAGATGTTCGCCAGGTAAGGAATGAAGACCCCCGCGTAGGTGTTCACGAGCCCCATCTGCTTGAGAAGAAGGAAGAGGGGGAGCATGCCGACCTGCGCCGGGATCATCAGCCCCATGAGGAGAACGCGGAAGAGGCGTTCCCGTCCCGGAAAACGGAGCTTCCCGAAGGCGTAGCCGGCCATGGAATTGATCAGCAGGGAGAGAAGGGTCACCGAGACGCTGATGATCGAGCTGTTCAGCAGGCATCGCGTCAGGTCGAGGCGGGTGAAAAGCGCCCGGTAATGTTCGAGGGTCGCCTCGCGGGGGATGAAGCGGGGCGGGACGGTCGCCGCCTCGCCTGTGTGCATGAAGGACGCCGCGATCATCCAGAGAAGAGGGGTAAGAGTCACCACCGCCCCCAAAAGGAGCATCGCGTAGAGAACCGGCGCGCCGAGCTTCCTCCTCATTCCTGCTCCTCCCGGCGGAACCGCAGTTGGATCATCGTCCCGGCCATGACGATCACGAAGAGGAGGAAAGCGATCGCCGACGCCTTACCGAGGCGCCACCATCGGAAACCCTCTTCGTACATCAACAGGATCACGCTGGTGGTGCTCCGGAGCGGTCCCCCCTGGGTCATCACGTAAGGCTCGGCGAAGAGCTGGAAGGAGCCGATCATGGTGAGCACGCTGACGAAGAGAAAGGTCGGCGCGAGGCCGGGGAGGGTGATATGGCGGAAGCTCCGCAGGAAGCCGGCGCCGTCGACGCGGGCCGCCTCGTAGAGTTCCTCCGGTATGCTCTGCAGCCCCGCGATGAAGATGAGCATGTTGTAGCCGAAGTTCTTCCAGACGGACATCAGAATGATGGCGGGCATCGCCCAGGCCGGGTCGCCGAGCCAGTCCACGGCGGGGACGCCGCACTTCGCCAGCGCGAAGTTGAGGAGGCCGTAGCGCGGGTGGTACAGATAGCGCCAGACGATCGCGACCGCCACCAGCGTGGTGACGACCGGCGCGAAATAGACGGTCCGGAAAACTCCCTTGAAGCGGACGAGCCGCGCGTTCACCAGGAGCGCGGCCGCCAAGGAGGTGAGCACCGAGAGGGGCCCGCCCAGAAAAACGAAATACGCCGTGTTCCGGAGCGCGTTCCAGAACTCCCCGCCCCGGAGGGTCCCCGCGTAGTTGCGGAACCCCACGAAACGCGCGTTCTTCAGGGACCCGATGGAGTAGATATCGAAATCGGTCAGGCTGAGAACGAAACCGGCCAGGATGGGGAGGAAAAAGAAGACCACGATCAGGAAGAAGGCCGGCGTGAGGAAGAACCACGCCGCCCGGCTCTGCCGCCGTTCGACGATCCCGCTCACGACCCTTCCTCCGGAGAAGCCGCGGTTTCCCTCTCCCGTTCGATCATCCAACGCCTCTTCTCCAGAATCCGATCCACGTCCCGGTCGAGCGCCGCTAGGGCCGAGTCGGGGGGCGCGCTGCCGCGTATCGCCTCCTCGGCGCGCATCATCACCCGCGTGGCGATCTGCTCCCACTCGGGAACCTTGGGCGTGGAGACCACCCGCCGGAGCTGCGTTTCGAAAGCGTTGATTCTCGGATCGCCGGCGAGGGCGGAATCCCGCCACGCCTCGACGCGCGCCGGCAGGTCTCCGGTGAGATGGTAGAAACGGAGCTGGTTCTCGGGGCGGGAAAGAAACTCCACGAGCCGCCAGGCGTCCTCCTTTTCACGAGATTCCCGGAAAAGAACGAGGCTCGATCCGCCGGCGAGGGAGACCCCCGCGTCGGCGGATCCCGGACCGGGAAGGGGCGCGACCGCCCACTCGTCCTGCAACTCCTCCGGGAGCCGGTTCCGGAACTCACCCAGGTTCCAGGGACCGGTGATGTACATCGCGAAATAGCCGCGCGCGAATTCCCGGTAGAGGTTGGACACCTCCGTGTTGCTCACCGGCGGGGCGAGACCGTCACGGAAGAGATCGATGTAGAACCGGAACGCGCGCCGAAAGGCGGGGCCCGAGAAAGCGCCCCGCGTGCCGTTTTCCGCGAGGAGGGTCGACCCCGCCTGGAGGCCGAAGATCACCGCCTGCGTCGGCTCGTTGGTCGGCAGAAAGACGGCGTAATGATCGGGATCGGCGGACGCCTTGATCTCCATCATCGCCTCCCGCCACTCCTCCCACGTCTCCGGAACGGCGTCCCGTCCGGTGCGCGCCAGGATATCCTTTCGATAGAAAAGAACGCGTGTGTCCACGTACCAGGGGATTCCGTAGAGCGCGCCGTCGATGATGTTTGTGTCCCAGATGCCGGGGAAGAAAGACTCCTCCGGGACGCCGGCGGAGCGCGCCGCGCGCTCGTCCAGCCGCTCCAGCGCGCGGAGGGCGACGAACTCGGCGATCCACGTGTTGCCGATCTGGGCGACGTCCGGCGTGGACCGGCCGACGTGAGCGGTGAGAAGCTTCTCGTGAGCCGCCGACCAGGGGATCTGCTGCACCTCGACGTGAAGCCCCGGGTTCTCCCCCTCGAAACCGCTCATTAGCTCCTGAACCACCTCCCCCTCCCTCCCCATCGCCCAAAAACGGAGGGTGCGGCGGGCGTCGCCCGAGTCCCGGCAGGAGACGCCGAGCGCCGCCGCGAACGAGAGGAAAAGGAGAAAGCGGAAGAGCGTTCGGGCGGTGAAACGGCCGGGGGCGCGCCGCCGGTCACCGTCCCGGGTCATCGGTCGGCCCGCGCGGTGTCCAACCACCCGCCCGTGAAGCCGGCCGCCCGGAGACCCCGTAGGATGTGCGGGTTGCGCCGCATCACGCTCCATACCAACCCGGTCCTGTGGTTCTCGATCATCGCCAGGATCGGACCCTGGTCGATCCCGATGTAGTCGGTGTCATACCAGCCCTTCGCGCCGTGCACGCGTCCGTGCTGCACCGGCACGTCGAGGACGAATGTCGGATTGAAGGAGTCTAGGAATCCGTAGTCGGAGAAAAGGCGGCCGCCGTGCTCGGCGCGCATGGCGAGAAGGGTCGGGAGGACGACATCGGGGGCGAAGGCGATCGACGCGGCGGCCGCCGACGGGCAGAGGGTGCCGTCGTCCTGGATCTCCGTGAACGAGGCGCCCCTCGCCCAATAGGTTTGGAATCGCCTCTCCCTCCCGCCGATCGTCCATTGTCCATGCACCGGTCCGTCGCAGGCGGTGAGCCCCCAGGCGAGTTCGCCGTAGCCGATCCAACCGCCCGGGTTTTCGACGGCGTAATCCCTCTGGGAGAGCGCCGCGCGGCGGGAGTTCTCGAAATAGTCGATTCCCTTTTCACGAGTGAAACGATCTTGGACGCCGCGGAAGTCGATCCATACGTGGGTGTATTGATGGCCGAAGAGGGGAGCGAAACCGATCTGTTCGCGGCCGTGGAACTCGCCCCAGCGGTACCCGGCGAGCCACGCCTCGTAGGCGTCCGCGCCGACAGGGTGGGTGGGCGAGGCGAGGGCGAGAATGTAGAGAATCATCGCCTCGTTGTAACCGCGCCAGTCATAGGGGAGGAAGCCCGCCTCCGGCGTCCAGCCGTGGACGATCATCGGCGCGCGGGGCTGCGCCCAGGTCCAATCGACGCGGGCGTAGAGGGAATCCGTCGCCGCCCGGATTTCCCCCTCCACCGGCTCGTCGCGGTCGAAATATCCGCGGCAGAAGAGGGCGCCGGCCAGGAGGAGGGCGGTGTCGACGGTGGAGAGCTCCACCTCGCCGAAACGGCATCCCGTCTCGCGGTCGAGGAAATGATAGAAGAAGCCGCGGTGCCCGGCGCAGGCGGAGGGATCGGTCCCCCGGGGCGCTCGAAGGAAGAAGTGGAGTGTCGTGCGGACCCGTTCCGCCGCGGCCTCCCGGGTGACGTATCCCCGCTCCGCGCCGATCGGGTAGGCGGTGAGCGCGAAACCGGTGGCGGCCGTGCTCATGAAGGAACGGGTCGGGGCGCGGTCCGGCGCGAGCCCGGTGCGGGGATCGGCGGTCTCCCAGAAATAGAGGAAGGTCCTCTCCTCGAGCGTGTCGAGAAAAGCCTCCGCCCGTTCGGCGGAGAAGGAAACGCTTTCGCGCGCCTCCTCGGAAGCACCCCCGCATCCGGCCGCGACCGCCGCGACCGCGATTACCGCCGCGCCGGGAATGAGACGAAACCGTCTAAGGAGAGGATGTAAACGTTTTCGCATCGCCGCGCCTTTCGTGGACAGGGTGGCACGCGGCGCGCCGGCTTGTCAACCGGCGGCGTTTCGGAAGAATGATGAGGCGCTCGAGGAGAGGGTGTGTAGGGGAAAAAACGCGGGGCGCCTGCGCGCGCCCCCCGCGTTCTTTTCACCTCGGAGAGACGGATCAGGGAACGACCTTCACCGCGCGGCAGGGACAGGCCGACGTCACGACCCAGACGTGGTCGTCCATGACCGTCATGTCCCCGCTGAGGCCCTGGTGATACAGAGTGCGGAGCACGGTGCCGTCGTCCTTGTCGACCACATAGAGGGTGTCCACCGCGCCGCCTATGTCGGAGACGATCACGACCCAGAGATCCTCGCCGTCGAAGGCGAGTCCGCGAGGGTGTTCGCTCCCCCGGGGGCTCGGAATCGCGCCGGTCTCCGTCCCGTCCGGCAGATAGCGATGGATGAGACCGTCCCCCCGGTCCCCGAGCGAATTCAAGTCACTTCCCACGTAAAAGGCTTCGCCGTCCCAGGCGACGCCGCCCGCGGCCGCACTGTACGCGATGTCGAAGCTGCCGTAGGTTTCCCCCGTCAGGGGATCCCGCTCGAACAGCTTGGGACCGCCATCGAAGTCCGTCGCCCAGAGATTATCTCCGTCCCAGGTAATCGCGCCGGTCCAATTGGAGAGACCGTCTATGGTGTCCACGATGACGCCCAGCGCGACGTCGACCTTGTAGATGTCCTCCATCCATCCGGTGATCCAAAGGGCCTCGCCGTCGTTGGTCATGCCGTTCGCCCCGCCGTCCCGGAGGACCACCGAGTCGACGCGCGCGCCGTGATCGTCGTTCAGATAGACGACGGCGTAGGCGGTGTCGAGCAAGGAGCCGGCACGGGCTTCCACCGCGACGGCGATCGTGTCCCCCGACGCGTAACGGTGCGTGACCACGGCGTCGTCCGCCCAGTCCGTATCCCACGCCCCGTCGTTTTCCCAGTCCCAGCGGAACCGGATCGACGCGCTCCCGGCGTCGCTTCCCGATGCGTTGAAGGAGAAATCGGTGAGCACCGTCCCGGAAGAGGGCGCCGCGATCAGCGAGGCGGTCAGATGAGTCGCGTCGTTCCCCGTGGGGGAATCGTCGTCGTCCCCGCACCCGGATACGGAAAGGAGAAGAACAAACGCCAGCATTCCGACCAACACCTTCATGGTCACTCCCTCCCATGCAAAACGAATACAACATTCCGTCTCGTTCCTTGCGAACCGACGGATCGCTCGTCCCCGTCGACACTAAATCTCGAATCCTTATGGGCCAAGCCTTTTCCGTCTTCGCTTCCTCCCATCGGCGCGCACCCTCCGGAAAAGCCGGTGCGGCGCGAATACGCGCCCGGCCGCTCCCGATTCCGATTGACTTGCCGGGTTGCTCCGGATACACTTTTCTTCGTCCGTATCATATTGCATGATAACTAGTTAGGCGATGTCGTCCCGGAAGATCGCCCGCTCTTCTTTCTTCGATCCTGAGGGCGGGCGGTCCCCGTCCGCGCTCGGAACCGCTCCCGGCTCCGCGCCCGAGCAACCGCCTTTCGAGTCTCATTCCATCCGCCGGTACCGGATCTCCATCCGGCCGGCGAGGAGAACGAACATGGGGAAGACCATCATCGAAAAGATCCTCGGCGCCCATGGCGGCAAGGAGGTTTCTCCCGGCGAGATCGTCGACATCACGATCGACGTCCGCGTGGCCCGCGACTTCGGCGGCGCCAACGTCGTGAAAAACATCCGCGAAAACGGTTTGGGGATCGATGATCCGTCCAAAACCTTTTTCACGTTCGACTGTAATCCCGGCGGATCGGATCAGAAATACGCCACCAACCAACAGATCTGCCGCCTCTTCGCGCGCGAACACGGGATCCGTGTGTACGACATCGACCAGGGGATCGGGACCCATCTGGCGATCGACGAAGGGCTCGCGGTTCCGGGATCCACCCTCGTCTCCACCGACTCCCACGCCAACATCCTGGGAGCGATCGGCGCCTTCGGCCAGGGGATGGGAGACGTGGACATCGCCCACGCCTGGGCTTTCGGCCGGGTCTGGTTCAAGGTCCCTCCATCCGTGAAGATCCTCTTCCGGGGGAAGCCGGCGCCGGAGGCGGGGCCGAAAGACCTCGTGCTCGCCGCACTCCGGAAGCTCGGCGCGAACACGCTGCTCGGATACGCCGCGGAGTTTTACGGCGAAGTCATCGACGAACTGGATCTCGCCGGCCGAGTGACCATGGCCTCCATGGCGACCGAGATGGCCGGTATCATCGCCCTATTCCCTCCGAACAGCATGATACTGGACTTCTGCTCGCGGGCGGCAGGCCGGCGGCTGGACCCGGTCCTCGCCGATCCGGACGCCGTTTATGCCCAAACCTTCGAGATCGACGTGACGGATCTCGCCCCGCAGATCTCACGGCCGGGACACCCTGAGGACGTTGTGGACGTAGCCTCCGTCGCCGGCTCGAAAATCGATTCCGCCTTCATCGGATCGTGCACGAACGGACGGTATGAGGACATGGCGGCCGCCGCCGCGGTTTTGAAGGGGCGCCGGGTGGCGCCCGGGGTCGTGCTGAAAATCGTCCCCGGCACCGACGCGGTCTGGAGGCGCTGCCTTGACGAAGGGATCATCGATATCTTCAAGAAGGCGGGGGCCCTGGTGGGGAACGCGGGATGCGCGGGATGCGCCGCCGGGCAGATCGGGCAGAACGGTCCGGGCGAGGTCACGATCAGCACCGGAAACCGGAACTTCGCCGGCAAACAGGGGAAGGGCGAAGTGTATCTCGCCTCGCCCGAAACCGTGGCGGCTTCGGCGATCGCCGGCGTGATCACCCTTCCCGGCTCCATGCCCGCCGAGCCGGTCCTCTTCTCCCCCGGCAAGCGGACGGCGGCCGAGACGGGCGCGAAACCGGCGCCGAAAAAGACCGACCGGCCGACCGTGTTCCGAGGCAGGGCTTGGGTGATCGACGTAGACAACATCGACACGGACATGATCTATCACAACCGTTATCTCGCCATCACCGACATCCGGGAGATGGGCCAGTATACCTTCGACAATCTCGCGGGCTACGAGGACTTCGCGAAAAACGCCCGGCCCGGCGACATCGTCGTCGTTCCCAAAAACTTCGGCGCCGGATCGTCGAGACAACAGGCGGTGGACTGTTTCGAGAGCCTGGGCGTTTCCTGCATCGTCGGCGAGTCCTTCGGCGCGATCTACGAACGGAACGCCATCAACAAAGGATTTCCGATCGTGACGGCGCGGCTGATCGGCGAAGGGATCGAGAACGGGCAGATCATCGAGGTCGACCTCGACAACGGCAGGATCAAGATCCCTTCAGGGAAGGAGATCCGAGGCGCTTTTTCCGACGTTCAAATGGCGATCTATAAAAAGGGCGGCCTGCTGGGCGGCTGAGCAGGCCCGGACCGCACAGAGGGTGAGAGCATGGGTAAAACGTTCGCAGAGAAAGTGCTGGCCGCGAAATCGGGCCAGGCTGAGGTGGTCCCCGGGCAGATCGTGATCGTGAGCCCCGACCATCTGCTGACCCACGACAACACCTCGGCGATCGTGGGCAAGATCAAGGATGATCTCGAGGAACACGGCGTGGCGCGCGCGGAGATGCCGGTGATCGTGCTGGATCACGTCATCCCGGCGGCGTCGGAGAAGCACGCCGCCAATCATCGAACCGCCCGGGAGTTCGCCGAGAAACAAAAGCTACCGCACTTCTACGACATCGGCGTCGGCGTTTGCCACCAAGTGCTGATGGAGAAAGGGCACGCCCTCCCGGGGCGGCTCATCGTGGGGAGCGACTCCCACACCTGCTCCTACGGCGCCGTCGGCGTCTTCTCCACCGGCGTGGACCGCACAGAATCCGCCGCGCTCTACCTCCGCGGCGAAACCTGGCTCCGCGTGCCGGACACCATCAAGATCACTCTTCACGGGAAGCTTCGCCCCGGCGTCTCCGCGAAGGACCTCGTGCTGACCATCATCGGCGACATCGGCGCCGACGGCGCGGCTTATCAGGCGGTGGAGTTCCACGGCGACGTAAAGAACCTCTCCATCGAGGAGCGTTTCACCATCGCCAACATGGGCGTGGAGATGGGCGCCAAGATCGCCGTCTTCCCCGTCGACGGCGCGGCGCGGGCTTATCTCGCCTCCATCGGCGTCGACGAGAAAGCGTACGAGCCCGTATGGGCCGATGAAGACGCGCACTACATCCGCAAGCTCTCCTACGACATGGACGCCATCGAGCCGGTCGTCGCCGCCCCCCACACGGTGGACAACATCAAAAAGGTGAGCGAACTCGAGGGGCTGGAGATCGATCAGTGCTTGATCGGCACCTGCACCAACGGGCGGCTGAGTGATTTCGCCGCCGCGGCGTCGATCTTGAAGGGGAAGAAGGTGTCGCCCCGCACGCGGCTCCTCGTTCTCCCCGCGTCCCGCGCGATCTACGAAGAAGCGATGGAGAAGGGAATACTGGCGATCCTCTCCCGGGCGGGCGGCGTGGTGCTCCCGCCGGGATGCGGGCCCTGCCTGGGCGCCCACCAGGGCGCGCTCGCCCCGGGCGAGAAGTGTCTCAGCACGGCGAACCGGAACTTCAAGGGACGCATGGGCTGTAAAGAGGCCGAGATCTATCTGGCAGGCCCGGAGACGGTGGCCGCCTCGGCGATCCACGGACGGTTGACCGATCCGCGCAAGGAGATGACCCGATGACAGTCTGGAAATACGGGGACGACGTCAACACGGACATGCTGTTTCCGGGTAAATACACCTACACCTGCGCCACGGCGGAAGAGATCAAGCCGCATCTTCTCGAGGACCTGGATCCCGAATTCGCGGGGAAGGCGCGGGAAGGCGATATTATTTTCGGTGGAAAGAACTTCGGATGCGGTTCCTCCCGCGAACAACCCACCCTCGGGCTGAAGGCGGTTGGTGTTCGGGCGATCGTGGCGAAAAGTTTCGCCCGGATCTTCTACCGTTCCTCCATCAATCAAGGACTGCTCCTCGTCGAGTGCCCCGAGGCGGTGGACGCCTACAAAGAAGGCGACGGGGTGGAACTGGACGCGACGGCCGGCGAGATCCGCGTCGGCGGGAAGGCCTTCGCCTTCCCCAAGCTCCCGCCCGAGATCCTGGCGATCCGGGACGCCGGCGGGCTTCTCCCCTACACCCGTGAGATGCTGAAAAAAAAGTAGGCCGCATGGGTCGGAGGGGCGCCCGATACGAGGCGCCCCTCCCCTTCGCTCTCTTCGAGAACCCACCCCGTCCCAAAAGCCACATCTTTTTATCGACCTGATAACAACGCCTTAGGCCCATCTCCCCAGAATCATCTTTAAGTCCCGGCGCTCCCGAAGCGCGAGGATGCCTCCGGAATCGGGCCGGACCGGGCTTCATCGCCCCCCACGATTTTCCCGGCAGGCGGAAAAGGACCCCAAGAAAAAGAACAGCCGGATCCCTTTTCGGACGATTACCGATTGACAGAGCGGGAAGACAGGCAAAAAATGCCGTTCTCGAAGAGGGAGCACGGCGGAGGGGACCCGGGCGGCCGGTTCCGGCCCTTCGCGGCGCAACCTCTCGTGTGCGGGGCGGCGGGGAGGGACCTCGCTTCGTTTTGAGGTGAACCATTTTTCACCCGAAGCGAATCTCTCTCCGATCCGACCGGCCGCCGGCGACCGGTTTCGCGGAGCGTCCCGCGGAGAGCAATGGGGTTCGTTTCCATTAAAGGAGGAACACTCCTCTGGAGTGTGGAGTTCCGTGCGACAAAATATGAATCGGATGGCTCCGAAAAGAACGCGGAGAAAATCCGCGGCAGTCGCTGTTCACGAAGAAACGACCTTGATCGAGGAACCTCCCGGTCCCGGCTTGACCACCAGGATCTTGCGGGACCGTGAACCCTTCTCCATTTCCGAACTTCTCCCGTCTCCCACTGATTGGAAACCGCGCCAGTCACGGCCCAGCACGAGCGCGCGATCGCGTGATTTCCTCCGGCGCCACTTCCCCGGAACGGGGCTCGCCGAATGGAACGACTGGAAGTGGCAGATGCGGAACCGGTTCGTATCGATCGAATCGCTTCGTCGGATCCTGGCGATCTCTCCCGGCGAAGAAGCCGCGATCCGGGGCATTCACCGCGCGCTCCCCGTGGGAATCACCCCCTATTACGCGAGCCTCATCGATCCGGAGGACGCCGGCCAACCCCTGCGCCGCACCGTCATGCCGGTCACGGACGAGTTGGTCGTCGGACCGGGCGAAAAGCTCGATCCCCTCGCCGAGGACGCCTACAGCCCGGTGCCGGGGCTCGTCCACCGTTACCCGGACCGCGCCCTCTTCCTCGTGGTCGGCACCTGCTCGGTCTATTGTCGATACTGCACCCGATCCCGAGCGGTGGGAAATCCATCGGAATACCGCTTCGGCCGCACGCAATGGGAGCGCGCCCTCGCCTACATCGAAGCGACGCCTTCCATTCGGGACGTGCTCCTCTCGGGCGGCGATCCCTTCTGTCTTTCGGACCAACAGCTGGAATACCTGCTGGCGCGGCTCCGTCGGATCCCTCACGTCGAGTTTCTGCGGATCGGCACCAAGATACCCGTCGTCCTCCCGCAGAGGATCCGTCCCCCCCTCGTCCGGATGCTGCGCCGGTACGCCCCTCTGGCGGTCAGCATTCATTTCACGCACCCCGACGAGCTGACGCCGGAGGTGGAGGAAGCCTGCACCCGCCTCGCCGACGCCGGGATCATGCTCGGCAGCCAGACGGTCCTCCTCAAGGGAATCAACGACGACGTGCACACGATGAAACGGTTGTTCCACGGGCTGCTTCGGATCCGCGTCCGTCCCTACTACGTGTATCAGTGCGATCCGATCATCGGCTCCGCTCACTTCCGCACCCCCGTGGAGAAGGCGATCGAGCTGATCGAAGGGCTCCGGGGACACACCACCGGATACGCGGTGCCCTCTTTCGTCATCGACGCGCCGGGAGGCGGCGGCAAGATCCCGATCCAGCCGCAATATATGATCGGCCGCGAGGGGGACGACATCCTCCTCCGCAATTACGAGGGGAAGGTCTTCCGATATCACGATCCGCTCCCTCCGTCGGACGACTAGGAGAGGGAGATGCGAGTCGGTTTCACCTTCGACCGGAAAGAAGATCACCTGGCCGGGGGCATGGCCCCGGAACAGGCGGCCGAATTCGACGGCGCCGGCACCATCGACGCCATCGGACGCGCCGTCGCCTCACTCGGCCACGAGGTCGATCCCGTCGGCAACGTGAAGAGCCTGGTCCGCCGCCTCGCCGCGGGGGACCGCTGGGAGCTGGTCTTCAACATCGCCGAGGGGGTTACGGGGTTCGGCCGGGAAGCGCAGATCCCCGCCCTCCTGGAGGCGTACGGCATCCCTTACACCTTTTCCGATCCCCTGGCGCTCTGCGTCACCCTTCACAAGGCGACGGCCAAGAGAGTCGCGGCGTCCCTCGGCGTTCCGACCCCTCCATTCGGGGTCGTCGAATCGGAAGAGGACATTCGAAACATCAGACTCCCCTTCCCTCTCTTCGCCAAACCGCTGGCGGAGGGCTCGAGCAAGGGGATCTCGGCGGCTTCGGTGATCCGTTCCGGGGCCGAGTTGGAAGCGGTCTGCCGGGATCTTCTCCGCCGATTCGAGCAGCCGGTCCTGGTCGAAGCCTATCTCCCGGGACGGGAGTTCACCGTGGGCGTTCTGGGAACGGGCCCGGGCGCGGAAACGCTGGGCGTGCTGGAGATCACGCTCGCCGGAAACGCCGAGCGGGGGGCCTATTCCTTCGACAACAAACAGCGCTTCGCCGACCGGGTGGGGTACGCCCTCTGCGACGATCCCGCGCTCGCCGGCGCCTGTTCGTCCGTCGCACTCGATGCGTGGCGGGCCCTCGGCTGCCGCGACGCGGGTCGGGTCGACATCCGTCTCGACGAATCCGGCGGTCCGCAGTTCCTGGAGATCAACCCTCTGGCCGGGCTCGATCCGGTCTCGGGCGACCTGCCCATCCTCTGCCGCTCGGCGGGCGTCCCCTACGAGACGCTCATCAAGCGCATCATCGAATCGGCCTCGCGCCGATGCGAGGCGAACCGGCCGTGCGCATAGTCGTTCTGCACACGGAAGTCCTCCCCGGCGCCCGACCGGACGAGGCGGGAATCGTGAACGACGCCATCGAGGTCGCCGCGGCGCTCGACAAGGCGGGGCATGACACCCGGCGCGCCTCCCTCCGGCACCGGGATCTCACGGCGCTCACCGAAGAACTCCGAGACGCCCGCCCCGATCTGGTCTTCAATCTCGTGGACGAGACGGAGGGGCTTCACCACCTGAACGTCCTCGCCCCCCTCCTTCTGGAGATGCTCGGTCTCCCGTTCACGGGGTGCCGGCATCAGGCGATGGCGGTGACGACCGACAAGGTCCTCGCCAAACGCGCGCTCCGCCTCGCCGGCGTAAGAACCCCCGATTGGATCTCCCCGGATGAGGGCGGCGGGGAGGCCCGCCCGGGGACCTACCTGCTCAAGCCCCGCTACGGCGACGCGTCCATCGGTTTGGACGAGGATCACCTCGAGATGTACCGCGATCCGGAGTCGGCGCGCCGCCGCGCGACGGCGGACCGGTTCGCCGAAGCCTTCGTGGAGGGGAGGGAATTCAACGTCGGGATCATCGACGAAGGGGGCGCGCCCCGCGTATTGCCGATCGCGGAGATCGATTTTCACGACTACCCGGAGGGGAAACCGAAGATCGTCGGATACCGGGCCAAGTGGGACGAATCCTCCTTCGAATACGGCCACACGGCGAGAAACTTCGACTTCCCCGCCGGCGACGAACCCCTCCTCGGGCGACTCGGGGAGACGGCGCTTCTCTGCTGGCGCCTTTTCGGCCTGGGCGGCTACGGGCGCGTCGACTTCCGGGTCGACGGCGAGGGAATCCCCTGGGTGCTCGAGGTGAACGGCAACCCCGGGCTGGGGAGCGACGCCGGGCTCGCGGCGGCGGCGGAGAGGGCCGGTATCGGATACGGCGAACTGATCGAGACCATCGCGCGGGAGGCGCTCCGACGGTCATGACGGACGGGAACCGCAAGGACATTCGATTCCGTGAAGAGCCGCGCCCGGCGGATATCGATGAGGTACGAACCATCGTCTCCTCCACCGGTTTTTTCTCGGAC
Organism: Candidatus Eisenbacteria bacterium; assembly: GCA_016930695.1. Lineage (NCBI taxonomy): Bacteria > Candidatus Eiseniibacteriota > Candidatus Eiseniibacteriota bacterium. The sequence goes on along the minus strand of JAFGGD010000031.1, from coordinate 19,632 downwards.
GACGAAATCGGCGTGGCCGCGGAATTGGTCGAGACCCGGCTCCGGGACGGCGAGGCGAGCGGCTATCTCTTTCTCTTCGCCGAGCGAGAGGGGAAAGTCCTCGGCTACGGTTGCTACGGCGAGATCCCCTGCACCAGGGGAAGCTGGGATCTCTACTGGATCGCCGTTCGGGAGGAGGCACGGGGCCTCGGCCTCGGAACGGAGATTCTCCTCCGCGTCGAGGAGATCGTGCGCCGGGCGGGTGGACGCCACCTCTACGCGGAGACGGCCGGCAAGGAGCGGTACGCCTCCACGCGCGCCTTCTACGAACGGCGCGGGTACGAAGCCGCGGCGGTTCTCGACGATTTCTACGCCCCCGGCGACGCCAAGTTCCTCTATCGGAAGATCCTCGCCCCCTCCTCCCCGTAATCCCCCTCCGTCCCCGGGGCGCGCCGGCCACCGCGGCGCGTGGTTTGGGCGCAAGGATGTTGTTTCACCCTTCCCGCGCCGTTACAGTTACCGCGTCACGGCCCATAGCGGAGCCGGAGCGGGGAGGCACCATGACTGACGAAACCCGCCGCGGCGGGATGCGCGCCAAGCTGCACGAAGTGATCTTCGAGGCGGACACGAGGGCGGGGAAGCTTTTCGACCTGGCGCTCATCTGGTGCATCCTCCTCAGCGTCCTCGCGGTGATGCTCGACAGCGTCCGCTCGATCCACGCGGCCCACGGCCGTTTCCTGATCGGAGTCGAGTGGTTCTTCACGATCGTCTTCACCGTCGAGTACATCCTCCGCCTCTCCTGCATCGGCCGGCCGGCCCGCTACGCGAAGAGCTTCTTCGGCGTCATCGATCTCCTGTCGGTGATCCCGACCTACCTGAGCCTTCTCCTGCCGGGGAGCCAGTACCTGCTCGTCATACGGATCCTACGGGTCCTCCGGATCTTCCGGGTGCTGAAGCTCGCCCGCTTCCTTCACGAGGCGAACGCCATGGTCCGCGCCCTGCGCGCGAGCAGCCGGAAGATCGTGGTCTTCTTCTCCGCCATCCTCGCGATGGTCGTCATCTTCGGATCGATCATGTACCTCGTGGAAGGGGAGGCGAACGGATTCACGAGCATCCCCCGGAGCGTGTACTGGGCGATCGTCACGATGACCACCGTCGGCTATGGCGACATCTCCCCCCAAACAGCGCTGGGTCAGGCCATCGCGGCGGCGCTCATGATCCTCGGCTTCGCCATCATCGCCGTTCCCACCGGGATCGTGGCGACCGAACTCAGCCGCGCCGAAGGGACGGAGGTGAGCACCCAGGCGTGCCCCCAGTGCGGCGCCGAGGGACACGAACAGGGCGCGAAGTACTGCAAGGAGTGCGGCGCGGCTCTCTGACCCCCGGCCTCCGAACCGCGCGGCCGGAAACCCGCGTCGCCCTTCTCGACGGCCCCCACGATTTTCCCCGATCGCCACGCGATCTCCCCTCAAAACCCGGGGCGCGCGCCGGGGCGTAACGCCCGCGTAACGGAGATGCTCTACCCTGCCCGCGTGACGACCACGAATGGTCCGTTTTCCGAAACCCCGGACAAGGAGGAGAATCATGAGGAGAAACCGTTTTCATTCGTTGGTGAAAAGCGCGCCGCCGCTTCTGATCATTCTGTCGTCGTGTGTATGGAGCGCGGCGGCCGCCGATCCGACCGAGACCAAGGTGACCGCGTCGGACGCAGGCCTCGGCGACCGTTTCGGTAGCGGCGTCGCGATCGCGGGAGAGTACGCCGTGATCGGCGCCCAGGCCGACAACGACGGAGCCGGCGATGCCGGCTCGGCCTATGTCCTCGATCTCGCCACGGCGGCGGAGCTGCGCAAGCTCCACGCCTCCGACGCGGCCGGCAGCGATTTCTTCGGTTGCGCCGTCGCGGCCCTCGGCGACCACGCCGTCGTCGGTGCTCTCCGGGACGACCACGTCGCGGTCGACGCGGGTTCCGCCTACCTCTTCGACCTCACCGATGGGACGGAGCTGCGGAAGTTCACCGCCGGCGACGCATCGGCAAACGACTGGCTCGGGAATTCGGTGGCCCTCTCCCCTTCCTACGTTCTGGCCGGGGCGTACAAGGCCGACCAGAGCACGTCGATTTACGATAGCGGGGCCGCGTATCTTTTCGACGCCGCCACGGGCACGCAGCTCTTCAAGCTGACCGCTTCCGACGCGGGGAAACAGGATTGGTTCGGCTACGCGGTGGCGGTGTCGGACGCCTACGCCGTCGTCGGGGCTCCCACCTGGGATGGAATCGGTGTGCACGCGAACTGCGGCGCCGTCTATGTCTTCGACGTCTCCACGGGGGCGCAGATCCGGCGGATCACCACGCCGGACGAGGGGCAGGAGGACCGGTTCGGCAACGCGCTGGCCATCTCGGGAGACACACTTCTCGTGGGAGCCTATTGGGACGGGGAAAGCGCCCCCGGAGTAGCCTACCTCTTCGACCTCTCCACGGGAGAGCTGATCCGCGAGTTGGTCCCTTCGGAGCCGGAAGGGGGCGGTGACTGGTTCGGCAGCTCGGTGGCGCTCTCCGGGAACTACGCGCTCGTCGGCGCGTCCCAACAGGGGTACGGCACCGAGCTCCCCGGATTCGCCTGCGTCTTCGACATCACGACGGGACAGGAGTTGTGGAAGCTGACCGCCTCCGACCGGGCGAACGACGACAACTTCGGAGTCTCCGTCGCCATCCAAGGCCCCACGGCTCTCGTCGCCGCCGACATGAACGACGACAACGGGACAAACTCCGGCTCGGCGTATTTCTACGAGCCGATCTCCCCTTCGACCGGTGTCGGCGCGGCCGTCGCTCCGAAGAGGATTGTTCCACGAAATCATCCCAACCCGTTCAATCCGAACACCGAGATCCGTTTCACCCTCCCCTCCGAAGCGCGCGTTTCCCTGGAGATCTATGACGTGAGCGGAAGGTTGCGCCGCACGCTCCTCCGGGGAGAGCGCCTCGCCGCGGGTGAGGTGCGAGCGGCTTGGGAAGGCGCCGGCGACGACGGCCGCCCCCTGCCGAGCGGCGTCTATTTTTACCGAATCGAGGCGGGTCAACTTCGAGCGGCTGGGAAAATGACCCTGGTGAGGTGATCCTTCCCCATCGGGCGAGATCGAGCGTATGCGGAGGCGCGGGAGCGGAAAACCCCGCGCCTCCTCTTTTTCATTCGTCCGGCTCGGCGATTCGACGTACATCCCGCCGCGCGGTTCCCGAACCGGCCCCACGCGTCCCCCCTTTCCTTCAACGCGCGATGCGCCGGCGGCGTCTATAAGGAGGGCCACCGACAACCACTCGATCTCATCCTGTTTCCATTGACCGGGAGGAAAAGCATGCCCGCTCCAACGCGCCGTCTCGCCTCGGCCTTGCTCTTTTCGCTGTTCCTCGCGCTCCCCGCCGCGCTCTCCGCCGGAGAGATCCACGACGCGGCGGCGGCGGGCGATCTCGCCGCGCTTCGCGCCGCCCTCGATCGAAACCCGAACGCCGCGAACGAACCGGACGCCGAGGGGATTCCGCCTCTCTGCCTCGCCGCCCGGGAAGGTCGCGTCGACGCCGCCCGTATCCTCATCGACCGGGGGGCGGACATCGGACTCGGCGACGGGGATGATACCCGGGCGATCCACTACGCCGCCATCGGCGGGCATCCGCGTTTGATCGACCTCTTCCTCGAGCGGGGAGTGCGGATCGACGTTCAGGACCGAAACGGAACGACGCCGCTGATCTTCGCGATCTCCCAGAGACGGTTCGACACCGCCGACCGGTTGATCGAAAAAGGGGCGGACCCGTCGATCGCGAATGGGAGCGGGGCGACCCCCCTGCACTACGCCGCCGTGCGCGGCGCCCGTGATATCGCCCGGAAGCTGATCGCACGCGGCGCGGATGTGAACGCGGTGACGGACGGAAAGGAGACACCGCTCCATTTCGCCGCCGTCTGGGCGGACGACATCGAGATCGTGAATCTCCTCTTGGAGAACGGCGCGGAAACGGAGATCAAGGACGACTACGGAAGAACCCCCTTCTGTTTGACCGCGCGGGAGACGGGGAACGCCGACATCGGGAAGAGACTCCTCCACCACGGAGCGGACCCCAACACGGTGGACCGCTTCGGCTCCACGCCTCTCAATCTGGCCGCCTGGCGCGGCTTCGGGCGTTTCGTGAACCTGCTCCTCGACAGCGGCGCGACCGTCCCCTTACGGGGTCAAGAGGCGGAAGAGATCACTTTGTTCGCGGCCAATCGAGGGCTCGACCGTCTTTTCACCGTTCTGGCCGATGGGGGCGCGGACCTGACGATCCGGAACGGTTTCGACGGATCGCTCCTCCACTCCGCCGCCGCCGGGGGATCGATGGAGATCGTCCGATCCCTCGCCGGACGGGGGCTCACGATCGGCGAGAAGGACCGCTACGGTTGGACGCCCCTCCACAGCGCCGCCGAGAAGGGGCGGACGGAGGTCATCCGGTGGCTCCTCGCCGAAGAGGTCGACATCGACGCGAAAAGCCTTTCGGGATTGACGGCGCTCCATCTCGCCGACCAAAACGAGAGAGAAGACGCGGCCCGCATGCTCCGGGCGAAAGGAGCGGACGATTCCCCCCGGCGCTTCCCCGACCTTCGCGGGCCCTACCTCGGCCGGCCCCTCCCCGGAAAGGACCCGCTTCTGTTCGCCCTCGACATCGTGTCGACGAACCGCTCCGAACACGGCTCCATCGCCTTCTCGCCGGACGGAAGGGAGGCGTACTGGTCTTCCTCCTACGAAAGCGACTCCGGCTATTCCTACTCCCGTATTCTGACCTCCCGGACCGAAGGGGGCCGGTGGACGGCGCCGGATTTCGCCCCGTTCTCGGCGATCCCCCGCATGGGGGACGACGTCCCCTTCTTCCACCCCGACGGGACGAGGCTCTTCTTCGACTCCGGACGCCCGAACGAACCGGGAGGAGAGAGAGGCGCCGAGCGCATCTGGGTCATGGAAAAGGAAGGGGACGGCTGGTCCGAACCGCGACGGATCGAAGGCGGCCCGAACGACCGGAACATCCACTGGCAGTTCTCGGTGGCGGCCAACGGCGACATCTACTTCGGATCGGGCGGGGATCTCTGGATTTCGCGCCCCCTCGGCGGCCTCCGTTACGCCGAGGCGGAGAAGCTTCCGGGAGCGATCAACCACGAGGAATACCGCGAAGACTCCCCCTTCATCGCGCCCGACGAAAGCTACCTCCTCTTCTCCGGAAGCCGCCGCCCGGACACCATCGGCCAAGTGGACCTCTACATCTCTTTCCGGGATCGCGAGGGACTCTGGACGGAGCCGGTGAACGTCGGGGAACCGATCAACTCCGCCGCCCACGACATGTGCCCCATCATCTCTTCGGACGGCAAGTTTCTCTTTTTCCACAGCGGCCGGAGCGGCTCCACCGACATCTATTGGGTCGACTCGGGCTTCATCGAAAAGCTGCGGCCGGGGAGAATGTAGAAAGAGAAGGACCTGCCGACAAATCCGGCGATTCGGCGGAAAAGACCGGCGTCTGGTATACTATATCATCCGCCGGTTGCGCGGAGATCCGTCCCCGTTCGGGAGGTGGTCCCTTGTCCTGGAAGCTTCGTTTTCCGGTCTTTCTGCTCTCCGCGGCGCTCTCTCTTTCGGGCTGCGGGAAAACGGCGGACCGGCCGATGAACATCCTGATCATCCTGGTCGACACGCTGCGCGCCGACCACGTCGGCTCCTATGGTTACGCTCGGAGCACCACGCCCCATCTCGATCGTTTGTCCGAGGAGTCCTCCGTCTTCGATCACGCCTATAGCCACAGTCCTTGGACGATGCCTTCCGTCGCCTCCCTTCTTACTTCACTCACCCCCAGGGACCACGGAATCACGGATTGGCAGCAGCCCCTGGACGAGCGTTTCCTCACCCTCGCCGAGTGGCTTTCGACGAAGGGATACTCGACCGCCGCGTTCGTCAGCCACATCATTTTCCGCCGCAAGTTTCATTTTGATCAGGGGTTCCGTCATTACGACCAATCCGTCCTCCGGATCGGCCAATCCGAGTCGATCAGCACCTCGAAAGAAGTGACCGACCTCGCCGTTCGCTGGTTGCGGGAGCGTGAAGACGCCCCCTTCTTCCTCTGGGTCCACTACTTCGACCCGCACAGCGTCTATCTCTCCCACGAGGGCTTCGCATTCGGCGATCATCCCATCGACCGCTACGACAGCGAAATCGCTTTCACCGACAATCAGATCGGGCGCCTTCTCGACGCGGTACGAGAGGAGGGGATTCTGGACGACACGATCATCCTCTTCGTCGCCGATCACGGCGAGGAGTTCCTCGACCACGGCGGACTGGAGCACAGCCGGACCCTCTTCGAGGAGTTGATCCGCGTTCCCCTCATGATCCGCGTTCCCGGCGTCTCCCCCGACCGGATCCGCGAGATCGTCGGTATGCAGGACCTGGCGCCCACGCTTCTCGACCTGGCCGGAATCGAAATTCCCGCCGAATTCCGGGGCGAATCGATCCCGCTCGTCGACGGGCGTTTCCAGCCGGGAGAAGACCGGACCATCTTCGCCGAAACGCTCCGTTTCGCCGACAAGCGGGGGATCCGAACCGGACGGTGGAAGCTGATCGAGGACCGCGAAAACGGCGCCGTCTCCCTTTACGACCTCGAGATGGACCCGGGAGAATCCCGGGACGCCGCCGCCGACAATCCCGACGTTTTCCGGAAAATGAAAGGGGTCCTCGACGGTTACTATGAAGTTCCGCGCGCCAGCATCGGCGAGGTGGAGCTGTCGGAAGAGCTGAAAAACGATCTCAAGAGCCTCGGTTATCTCCGCTGATACGAAGGCGCCTCGCGCCCGTTCGGATCAGGAGGAAATCCTTCCTTCCCGGGACCGCAACCATTCGACGATCAGTACGAGGGAAATCGGGATCGCCTCGAACCAAATCCGAAACTCGTGTATGACCGAATAGTAAAGCAGCCCGGCGGTGAAGAGCGCGAGTACCGTCAAATAGAGCCGGGTCGTCTCGTCACGGAGCCGGGGAAGCGCGGCGAATATTCCCGCGAGAAAGGTGCCGCCGTTGGCGAGAAGAGGGTGGGCGAGCCGGGGCTCGGCGAGGATCCGGAGGTTGTAAAGGAAACGCGAGGCGTTCTCCTTCTCCGGTGTGCACCAGCCTACGGCGCGCATCGACAAGAAGAGTGGAGCCCCTCCCAGAAGCCCGGCGGCGGCTTTCGCCGCGGCGCAGACGGCGACGAGCGCGGCGGTCCGGGAGATCCTTCCCCTCCGATCGCCGAGAAGAAAGAGCGGAGCCACGCACCCGATCATCAACGTCTCCTTGAAGAGAATTCCGATCGGAAGCAGCAGGAAGAGCGGCCGGATCCACCTCCTCTGAACAAAAAGAACGAAACAGCAGAAGAAGAAGAGGGCGGGCATGTCCCACGGATAGATCCTCGTAAGCAGCCCCCCGATCTTGACCGGCATGTATCCCCAGGTCACCCCCGCGTATAGGCCGAATATCATGAAAAGCGAATGCCGCGCGCTGATCGCCATGACGACCGCGCAACACGGAATGAACCAGGCGATATTCCATACCGCCGGTCGCCGGTTCGGGTTGTCGATTCCCGCGAGAAGATGCTGCGCCAGATAATTCGACGCCACACGAGGTTTCCACGGTTCGAGCATGAAGGGATAGTAGCCGCCCCCCGGAGCCACGCTGGAAAAGATGTCCACGCTTTGCGGACTCAGCTTGGCGACCCGGAGAGACTGTTGGAAGAGGCTCGCCGAAAGGCCGAGTATGATGATGACGCACAACCAGATACGCATGAAACGATTGTAGGAGCGGGTCCGTGGAGTGTCAAGACGAAGCCGCTCCCCCCGGCCGGAAGAGGAGGGCGGGAACGGCCGCGCGGACGGGGCGATGGCGGCGCGTCTATCCTCCCTCTTCCTCGAGACCGGCGCCCCCGCCGCCGATCGCGTCGAGAACGCTCATCCCCTCCATGAAGGAGAGCATCTCCTTCGCCGAGGAGAAAAGCGCCTCCTCGCCGCTCCCCACGTGACGGATTCTGCCGTGGAAACGCTCGTCCTCCGAAGGGACGAGGCGGACGATGAAGGTCGACATCCCTTTCCTCCGTACGTCTTCCCTCCGCCCCGCGGGAATCGAACCGCGCTCCCGCGGCGGGGGCCGACTGTTTTCACACTCGATGCGCGCGCTCGATGTTTCACGGGAAGTGTAGGGGAGGCTCGTTACGCGGGGATTACGCGGTTTCCTCTTCGGGCTCGAAGGAAACCACCTTGTCCGCGAGCGCCTTCATGCGGCCGGAGGGGAGAAGGTCGAGTTCCCGGACCATCGTCTCTTCGTACCGGTGATAGTCGTCCAGCGCTTCACGGCGGTTACCGAGCCGGTGATGCGCCTGCACGAGATGATAATGAAACTCCTCGCGGTAGGGGTCCTGGGCGATCCCGGACCGGCAGAGGGGGACGACCTCCTCCCAGCGTTTCTCCTCCGCGAAAAGCGACAGCAGGCGTCCGGTCGCGCGGATCAGACGGTCCCGAAGCCGCTCCCTCTCTTCGGCGGCGAACTCCTCGAACGGCGCGTCGGCGAGAAACTCCCCCCGGTAGATCTCCAGCGCCTTCCGGTAGCCCGCCTCGGACTTCCGCTTGTCCCCCGCCCCCCACCCGTTCTCGGCCTCCCGGACGGCCTCCTGGAATTCGTCGGCGTCGTAAGAGCAGCCCTCTCCCGGCTCCAGCCGGACCGCTTCGTTGTAGAAACGGACATAGCGGGAGTCGCGCGCGCCGCGCCGCGCCGGTTCGAGGATCTTTCTCAGAAGGTGGATCGTCTGCCGGAGGTTGTTCGTTCCCTTCGACGGGTCCGCGTCGGGCCAAAGCGTCTCGATCACCACGTCGCGCGGCACCCAGCGGAAACGATGAACCAGGAGAAGCTGGAAGAGACGGAGCGCGCGTGCCGATTTCCAATCATCCAGGGAGAGAGAGCGTTTTCCGATCTTCACCTGGAGCGGGCCTAGGGCGCGAATCGACAGGGGAACGTCGGGGAGGGAATCCATCTCCTCCGCGCGCTCACCGGCGGCTTTGCCGGTCGCCGTTTCCTCGTTCCCTTGACGGGCGAGCGCGGCGCGGGCGTCCTCCCCGCCGATTCTCGCGAGGAGATCCACCGCGCGGACCGAGATCTTCTCGTCGGGGCTCTCGAGCAGGACAACGAGGGAAGGCACGGCCCTCTCCCCGATCTCCGCGAGGAGTTCCGCCGCGTAATCGGTCTCGATCCCCCTCCGCACCGCCTCGATCAGCACGGGAACCGCCCGTTCGGGCTCCAGCGCGAGAAAGAGGAAGGAATGCTCCATCGACTCCGCCCCCCGAAGAAGCTCCCGGAGAACCCTCCCCGTCGCTTTCTCGGGCACGGCCCCGGCGGCGAGACGAATCAGGAGGAGGCGGTGGAGATGGTAGCGCATGCCGACGCGGCGAATGATCCTCTCGGCTCGCCGCCACCACGTCGCCGCGTTCCCGCGTTTCGTTTGCGCCTCGAGGATTCCGAGGAGAACGCAGTTTTCCGACTCCTGGTAGATGTCCTTGAGACGAACGGAGACGTCCAGCGCGGCCCGCGCCAGACGGAGCGCCTCGCGGCGGTTCCCCGAAGCCAGCGCCGTCTCGGCGAGCCGCGTCATCGATATGGTGCGAAGACCGATCTCGCCGAGGAGATCGCCCAGCCCCAGGGCGGCTTCAGCCCAGACGCGCGCCTCCGCCGGATCCCCGTCGATGAGCGCGCACTTCGCGAGCGCGAGACGACAGTAGCCCTCCATGACCGGATACTCGAGGCTCTCGGCCATGCGCAGCCCTTCCCGGGCCAGTTCCCCCGCCGCGCCGGTCTCCGCGGTCTCCGCCGTGATGTGGGCGAGCACGCCGAGACTGTGGCACACCTGCCGGTAGTCCTTCCCCTTTCGAAAGGAGACCAGGGCTTCCCGCACCGCCTCTTTGGCGCGGCGGAACTCGCCGCGGCGGTAGTGAATGTTGCCGGGCAGGAGATAGAACATCCGGTCTTCCGCCGCGCGTCCCCCTCCCCTCCGGGAGACCGTTCTCGCCCGCCGGAGAACCCTCTCCCCTTCGTCGAGCCGCCCCAGTTCGCACGCCGAGATGCCGAGCATGCCGAGGATCCTCAGACGAACGGGGGCCGGTTTCGCGCCGGGCTGATCCATGGCTTTCTCGCAGAGGGACATGCAACCCCGGTTGTCTCCGCGGCGGAGACGGATCTGCGCCAGGAGACTCATCAGCTCCACCCGGCGCGCGCCGGGCGGGCAGGCGCGGAGCGCCCTCCTGTAGATCGCCTCCGCTTCCTCCCATCGCCCGGGAATCTCCGTGGCGCGGCCGAGCACGAGAAGGGCGGCGGGGCGCTCGTCGAGCAGGTTCTTGGGAAGGCGCGACAGGGTGCGGCGGATCAGATCGTACTGCCCCGATCGGAGAAGATCCTCGCCCGCCTTTTCCACCAGATCCAGCGTGGCTTTCACGTTCCCCTCCTCGGCGCGGACGGCGAGCGCCTCCGCCCAAGCCCCCGCCCTGCCGAGAACCGCCGCGGCGCGCTTCCGCAACTGCCGCGCCTCCTCTCCCCCCTCGCGTTCCAACCGCCCCCTCAGGAAATCGCGGAAGATGTGATGGTATCGGAACGCGGTCCTCTCTTCGTCCACCGGGAAGGTGAAAAGGTTCCGCCGGGAAAGCTCCTCGAGAAAGCGCCGGCTGTTCTTCTCGCCCAGAATCCGGTCGCAGAGATCCGCTTCCAGGCGGGGGAGAACGGAGGTGCGGATCAGAAAACCGCACAGCTCGGGCTCCAGCGCGCGCAACACCTCCTCGGCGAAGAAGGCGAACCATCCCCGGCCTTCCTCGGCCATTCGACCGAGCGTTCCCTCGATCGCCCGGTTCGACGGCCGCCCCAACGACTGAAAGAGGATCTCGATCCCCGCCGGCCATCCCTCGGTCCGGGCGACGATCCGGTCCCCCACCGCGGGATCGAGACGGGCGTCGGGAAAGTGGAGGCGGTAGAGCCGCGCCGCTTCTTCGGCGTCGAACTCGAGTTCGTCGGAAGTGAGGCGGGCGACCGCCCCGAGCGATTGCAGCTTCATGGTCGCGATGGGAAGGGGTTCGCGGGAGGCGAGAACCAGCGTGGAGCCGGGGGGAAGGAATCGGATCATTCTCTCCAGAAGCCGCATGACCGGTCCGGAGCGGGCGACCATATGGACGTCGTCCAAAACGAGAACCTTTCCCCCCTTTTCCTTGGAGAGGGCGCGCACCATGTGGGCGAGCACACGGTTCGCGAAGTCCGCGTCTCCCCCCTCGGGAAGCGTAAGACTTTCCTTCGGCTTCGCCGAGAACGCCGCGTGGAGGTGCGCGCAGAACCGCCCCAGCCCGGCGTCCGTCTCGTCGATGGAGTACCAGACGACCGGTCGCTCGGAGGAGCGGGCGGCGGCGGAGAGAAAGGAGGTCTTCCCGAACCCCGCGCCGGCGGTCACGAGAACGAGCGTCTTGTCCGCCCATTCCGGCCAGAGCGGGTCGAGTCGTCTACGCGGCAGGTAGGATGCGGGTCCCGGGGGAATCGCCAGCTTAGCGTGGTTGATCGGAACGATCATGGCCGCTCGGGGTGCCGGGGGGAACGGCTCCTCCCCTCGTCTCGGTTCGTTCTTCGGTAACGCCCGCGCTCCGCCTTCGGGTCGAGGGATGGATGAAAGGCTTACAGGTGCCTATTGTACCAGTCGATTCCCTTCGGCGCAATCGGGGGCGTCTCCTTCGACGGCGATACGGCGAGGAACCGTGGCGCACCGGAGTCCCGCGGCTCTACGCCCTCTCCACCGCCGACGGATCGATCAAGCGGTCGGTGGAGACCGGCTCCCTCGGCTGGGAGATCCGCGGCTCCGCCCCGATCGTCGCGAGAAACGGAATCATCGTCGCCGGGAACAACGACGGGCGACCGGTACTTCGCGATTCGGGACGACGGAGCGGAAGGGACGATCCTGGACGTGCTCGACGTGAATCCCGACGGTCATCCCGATGACGGCCACGCCCGCGCCTTGTGCGCGGAGGCCGGATCGTTTATAATAGTTATTGAAAACACTAAAGATAGGAGACTCCGTTGAATGGAAATCGCCTCGGGGCGTTTTGCGCCCTCGCGGGAATAATGCTCTTTTCGGTTTTGGTCTCGCCGGCCGAGTGCCCGGCCGCCGCTCCGGACGGAAACGTCGAATGGGACGGGATTTCCCACGTTTCCCGGCTCGACCGGAGGCCCATCTGCCCCGTCGACGGGGAAACCTTCGAGGTCCTTTTTCAAACCTACGGGAATGATCTGACCTCCGCGCGGGTCCGTGTGGAAGACGGCGACGGCGCGTGGATCACCGCGTCGAAGATCTCCGCCCGCGGACCTTACGATGTCTGGTCCGCGCAGGTGCCGGCCACCGAGGCGGATCAACTCTCCTATTACATCGAACTCACCGACGGCGGAGAGACCGATTATCTCGGCGCCGGATGGATGTCCGCCGGCCCGCCCGTCGGAGATATGTTCACGATCGATTACGCGACGCTCGAGCACGCGCCGGTCGGCGCGACCCTTCTGGGCGGCGGCGGGACGGTCTTCAAGGTCTGGTCTCCGTCGAGCTCCACGGCGCACGTTCGCGGGGAGTTCAACGGGTGGGGACTCGGGAATCCGATGAACAAGGTGGGCGACCACTTCATCGCGCGCGTGTCGAACGCCTCCGACCGCCAGATGTACAAGTTTTTCTTCGACGGCTCCCATTGGAACACCGACGCCCGCGCCCGCGCCCTCGATCCCGGCGACAACTACAACGCCGTCATCGAGGATCCCCTCCGTTACGAATGGCAGACCGAAGACTTTTCGCCTCCCCCCTTCGAGGAGATGGTGGTCTATCAGCTGCATGTCGGCACTTTCTCCGGGCGGAACGATCCCTACGGCTCCACCTCCTTTCCGGCCGGCTATCTCGACGTCGCCGCGAGGGCTTCGCATCTCGCCGAACTGGGCGTCAACGCGGTCATGCTGAATCCGATCACCGAGTTCCCCTGGGATTACTCGGCCGGTTACAACCCGATCACCGCCTGGGCGCCCGAATCGGTCTACGGCGATCCGGACGACTTCAAGGCGATGATCGACGCGCTCCACGCCGAGGGGATCGCCGTTCTGCTCGACATCGTGTGGAACCACGTCTCCTACAGCGACAACTACCTCTGGAACTACGACGGCACCCAGCTCTATTTCGACGACCCCGCCGTCGAGACGCCCTGGGGGAGCCAGGCCGACTTCGACGACGAGGGGGTCCGCGACTACTACGCCCACAGCGCGCTCATGTGGCTCGAGGAGTACCGGCTCGACGGTTTCCGGATGGACGCCACGGGATACATGAACATCGCGCCCCAGGAGGCGTCCGGCTGGAGTCTGATGCAACGGCTGAACGACGAGATGAACAATCGATGCGTCGACAAGATCGCGATCGCCGAACAGCTCCCGGACAACTCGTGGGTGACCCGGCCGACGTCGCTCGGCGGGGCGGGATTCGATTCACAGTACAATGACGCCTTCACCGACCGTCTCCGTGAGGAGCTTTTCGACGCCGCCTACGGAGATCCCGAGATGTGGAAGATCTCGGACATCGTCGGCGGGAGCGGCTCCTATCTCGAACACGGATACGTGACCAACTACCTGGAGCTTCACGACGAGGCGTGGCCGTCGAGCGGCGGCCAGAGAATGGTCCAGTCGATCGACGCCACCTCCCCCCACGACGACCAATGGGCGAAGGGGCGGACCAAGCTGGGACAGGGGTTGGTGATGACCGCCCCCGGCATCCCGGCGATGCTCCAGGGGACGGAGTGGCTGGAGGATTCGGACTTCGGAACCGACGCGGAAAACCGGATCGACTGGTCGAAGAAAACGACCTACGCCGGCATTTTCGATTACTACAAGGATCTCGTCGCCCTTCGGACCGGCAATCCCGCCCTCCGATCGGACGCGGGTCTCGATATCTTTCACGTCAACGAATCAGTAAACGTGATCGCCTTTCAGAGGTACGGCGGCGACGAGGTGCTCGTGGTGGTCGCCAACTTGGGCAACTCCGACTATGCGTCCTACAGGGTCGGGCTGCCGCAGCCGGGCCTGTGGCACGAGGCTTTGAACAGCCAAGCCCCGGAGTACGAGGGGAGCGGGCCCGTCAATCCGGGCGATCTCACCGCCGAGGCGATCGCCTATGACGGCTATGCCCAGTCCATGGCGATCGCCCTTCCGAAGGCCGGGCTCGTCGTTCTGCGCAAGGGATCGCTTGTTTCGGTGGACGGCGGAGTACCCGGGGCGGGTCCGGCGCGGATCCTCGGCGCCCATCCCAATCCGTTCAATCCGAGCACCGAGATCGTCTTCAACCTCCCCGCGGCGGGCAACGCCCGCGTGCGGGTCTTCGACATCTCCGGGCGGGCGGTCCGGACTCTGGCGGACCGCGACTTCGACGCAGGCGAGCACGCCTTGCCGTGGAACGGCCGGGACGACCGAGGAAACGCCGTCGCCTCCGGCGTCTACCTCGTGCGAATGGACGCCGGCGATCGCATGAGCGACACCGCGAAAATCGTGCTTCTGCGCTAGAGGATCGCGTCGCCGGCGTGTTTCCGCGAGCGGGCTTCACCCGACTGTCGCACCAGGCGGCGGGTTCCGCCTCGTCCAACTCGGGGACGCCGCGCCGTCGATCCGGCCGTCCCAGGAGAGCGAGTGCGTCCCGGGCTCCCTTCGATCATCGAGAAGAGGACGGATGAGCCTCTCTCCCTAATCAGAAGTCGCTCCCTCACTCATCCCCCCTCCCTCCACCTCGGCCGGTCGAGGCTCCGGTACTGGATCGCCTCGGCGACGTGGGGCGCGGCGATCGCGTCGCTCCCGGCGAGGTCGGCGATGGTGCGCGCGACGCGGAGGATGCGGGCGTAGGCGCGGGCGGAGAGCTCCAGCTTCTCCATCGCATCCCGGAGAAGCCTCTCCCCTTCCCGGTCGGGCCGGCAAAACGCCTCGATCTCGCGCGTCCCCATGCGGGCGTTGGTGAAGAGGCCGGGGATCTTCGCGAATCGGGCGCGCTCCGCCCGCCGCGCCGACTCCACCCTCTCCCGGACCGCGGCGGAAGGTTCCCCGCGGGTGACGCCGGACAGGTCGCCGTAGGAAACACGCGGCACCTCCACGTGCAGGTCGATCCTGTCGAGAAGCGGCCCCGACACGCGCCCCACGTAGCGCCTCACCTCGCCGGGAGTGCAGGCGCACCGCCCCTCGCCGTAGTACCCGCACGGACACCGTTGCGTTGCCTTTTACCGGTTTACGGCTCCGAGCATCTAAACCCCTTGATCCTGCTTATCCTAGGGAACTCAAGACGTTAGGGAGCCATCTTCGAAAGCGGAGATTGGACCTTGGACTCCTCCAGCGGGAGGTAGCCGAGCAAATCGGGGTATCGAAAGACACCTACCGACTCTGGGAAAGCAACGCAACCCATCCGTTGCCCCGGCAGTGGCCGGGGATCATCAGCTTTCTGGACTATCAGCCGTCCTTAGCAGAGGACAGCTTTGGCGCCCGACTCCGTGGGACCCGGCTGTCACGTGGGCTGACACAGCTCGCAGTCTCCATCATTCTAGGAGTTGATCCAGGGAGTGTTTCGCGGTGGGAAACTAGGGGAAAGCGCCCACGGGAGGATATCGAGGAACGAGTGCTCCATTGGCTTCGCGGCTCGCAGTAGTTGGTGTTCCACCAGATATGTTACGCCTTTGAGGCCGACGGCTTATTATCCGCCCTGGCATCGATCAAGATAATGTCCCGGCAGCCCTCCAGATTGAGGTCCTTCAAGATGTCGAACACCCGCTTATGTTCCCTCTCGGAGAAGAAAATGATGGCCTTCAGTAGACTCTCAGCATCGCTGGCTTTCTGGTAGATTTCCCCCTGGCGTCGCAAGTTCCTTTTCAATTGCGCGTTGGTTGCCAGCTTGAATTCGACAATCGACTTACCCTTTCTCCCTCGTGAGATCTTGAAATCGGCGGGCCCCCTGCCGTCGTCCACCTCCCGGCTCACATCCGAAGGTGTTCCAAACCACGTCAGCCGATAAAGGATGTGTAGATCCGATTCCCGCCTCACAGGATTCCCTTTTGAATAAAAGATCCGATACCCTCCCTTGTTCTCAATGATGTCTTTCAAAAACTCCAGCCTTGCCCGGGCTTCTGGAAGAGTATTGCCTGAAATGCCGTAGAACCCTGATTGCTGCCTCAGGAGCTCAATCAGGATTCCGACCTGCCGAACATAGCGCTCCTCGGACTCGGATACCTTCCCTTCGCTGATCTCTCTTGCACGATCCCCATTTTCCTCTTTGTATTTTATGTAGTACTCAATCAGCGATGGGAACTTTCTAAGAGCCGCGCTCACCGCACTATTCCATTCCTCCCGCGTCGGCTCCTCTGCGAGTCGCTGATGGAAGTAGTTATTGACCTCAGCTCGTAACTGCTCGTTGGAGACGGACTCTGCAATCCGGTCAAACTCGTTGAAGAGATCCGGTCGGTTGATCCATACGTCGTCCTTCGTAAGGATGTCGTGGGGAGTTAGAAGGACGTAGTCACCCGCAAAGCACGGGAGGTCGTATTCGCCAGATTCCCACGATTCCGTCCTGTAGTTGAACCGTACGCGCTTCACCCTCACACGCCTTCTCAATTTCTTGTCGATATGCTTCTTGCCGAAGGCCTGCGTGTACTCTAAGAGAAACTCCTTTATAAGATTCGTCGTGAAGTCACTGATCTTGTCGTGGCCAACGCCCGGTGATATCAAACACAGCTTCTCTAGATGACTCCCGCGCGCAATCTTCTCCTTCCCGAAGTCCGCAAAAATGGAATTCAAATTCGCATTCAGCGCCCTTGCAAAGTCGCGTCCCAGACCGCTTCCACGATTTCCGGATTCCGAATATCCAAGCCAATTCTGGTGTACTTCGCTGAACACGTACCATCCGAGGAGCAGCCCTCTGTTGACGCTTCCCCTCACTGACCTATCCCGGAGGAATTTCAGGTATCGGATGATACTCTCGTGAAGGTCCTGGTACACTTCCTTCCGGCTATTGAAGAGAAGGAAAGGATCTACGAAGAGAGGCAGATCGGAAATCAACGAGATGTTGAAAGCGCCATACCTGCGAAGATCAGACGGGGCCACCCCAAATACGTCCGAGAAATAGGTGTTCTTGTTCTTCGCCTTCGCTTTCATGCTTCTGGCAGCCCCAACAGTGTCTGTATCAGGTCACGTATCTCATGGCGTTCGCCGCCCCCATCATCTAGCCGATCCATCTCCAAGAGTTCGTCACACGTCATGCCCTCAATGAGTCGATGAACCCGTGGTCCAAACGTAGCCTTCATATCTGCATACGCATCATACGGGGCCAGAGTGAGCCCAGCGCGCTTTATCGCCTCCTCATGTACGTAGTTCTCGATTTCCCGCCTATTCAGAATGTGGAAGACTCCGCCATCAGATTCACACTGCCTCTTCCAATTCATCTTCCTGCCCGGTATCGTATCCGACGCCGACTTCCGATCGCTATCCACGATCACAGCAAAACGCCTATTTAGACGCTTCATCGCTCTCAAATCTATCCAGTGCTTCAGGCAGTCGCCACTGTAGGGAATGAATCCGATATTTTTATCTTCGAACAACGCGTCAACATGCCCAGCCTCTTTGAGGATTCTCGCCGCCTGCTGGAAGAAGAACACGTCGTCCGGCCCCTCAACGAACACACACGCATCAAAGCCCGTAATCTGATCGGCCGGTTCGACCCCGAGCTCCGAGGCGATCTGCGCCCGATCCAGCTCTGGAGCCTGCACAGCCCTCGCCTTGTCCGCTTCTCGCACGACAAGTGCTAGATCATCCACTGGTGATGCCCCCGCGAAGACCGGTGAATGAGACGAGATGACGATTTGCGTGCCTTCCCCAGTAAGGGTTCTAAGCGATGTAACTAGCTCCCGCTGAAGAGCCGGATGAAGGCAGTTCTCCGGTTCCTCGATTCCGAAAATCGTGTCACCGGCAGATCGCCCGCGCTCGGCAAGATACTGAAAGAATGCCACCATCATCAAACGACGCAAACCACTACCTCTCCGTTCGACTGACGTTTCCACCCCAGCGCCGTCCGTTCCATATATATCAAAGGTAACTGCCTTGTCCCATGTGAAGCTCGGGTGGGCACTCAGTCGTGAAAAAGCGTCAGTGTGGTGCGTCAGGAGCTCGAATAGTCTGTCGATTTCCACTTGGAGCCCGTCTTGAATAGCCTTTGAAAAGGACTCCCTGGTTTCTCGAACCCTTTCATGCTCAGATACCGCTCTAATGATTGATCGGAACTGTCCTTGAAATGAAGTCTCCTCAACCCCAAGCCTCGTGTCGGCCTCAAACATAACAAAGCCAGGCAGAAGCCCTTTGATCGTCCTCCACAGATCACTCCGGTCGGGCAACTCCAGAGCCCGGTCCTCAGCCTTTACTTTTCGCTTCTCAGCCTCAGCCCGGAGCGAAGCTCTCTTCCCTTTATTGGTAATACCCCGGCCGGATTTCTTTGTTTCGATTTCACACTCAGCACACCGCTCATTCAGTTCCTTCTCTTTCAGGGCAGCAAGCCCAGAAAACATCTCGTTGGCATAGTCACGGACGATCACCTCAATGCGGAATTTCCCAAGATTGCTCCGGGGATAGGTCTTCCTTAGCCGCAGATGCCCACTTGCGTCGAGCAGATTCTCTTCGGCCAGGGTCGTCTCAACGGACTCCTCGAGACAGACAACATCAGGAAGATCCGAGAATGCTACCTCTATAACTACGTCAGCCTCAGCTGCGGAGCCGTGGTGGATATCGGAAGAAGCAAGACCCGGCTTCTCCTCCAAGAACGTCTGCAAGGCCCTCAGAATACTAGACTTGCCGCTGTCGTTTTTGCCAACAAGAGTAGCAAGTTGCCCCAAGCGCGTCTCGGACAGATCCGCAAACGGCCTGTAGTTCTCAATTCTGATGCTGTGTACTCGCATGACCACCTCATTCTCTTTCTTATGAGTCTCCTACGGTTCAAGCGAAACACGCCAGATCGTGAAAGTCAATGACCGCTATTAGTTGTCTCTTTGTTCGCTCCGAGAATGTGTTCGTGGACTCGCGTTCGGGACTTTCGCCCACCTCCCCGACGTGACGTTTTCCTGCGACGATGGTAGTATGACGGAAGCATTTCTTTCCATTTATCACAGAAAGCGGGCCACTGGACGGCGTCGGGGTGCTTGTTGAAAAAGGTTCTAATTGCGTCCAGCCGCTCGTGGTGCACCAGTTAGGGTAGGTTTAGGTTACCCAAACAGGACATCATCAAGAACGAGAGAACCGCTAAGACTAGCGGTTTTCTTGAAACCGCCGTGGATGGTCGAGGACTGGACATCTGGGCGTCACACCGAAACGATCCACAACCTAGGTGGGAATTGGACTACATTCCTTCAGGGTACAGCACTCCGCAGTACAGCCCCGTCAAGTCATGCAGGCATCCCTACCCACGACCGCGCTATTTACAGCGTCCCTTCTGGGCCACTGGTCAACGACAATTACTCTTTCCCCTCGGCGACAATTACACTTCCCCGTTTTCTAGATTTGTTCATCCCCTCTTGGGGTGGGGGG